>NZ_JAGUUD010000067.1:0-48095 GCF_020177535.1 Paraburkholderia sp. XV
CAGGGACCTACGGATTAACAGTCCGGCGCTCTACCGACTGAGCTATCGGGGAACAGCAATACAACTTGTCGCTACATAAAAAAGCCCGCTGTGGTTAACGGGCTCTTGCAATTCTTTGGCTCCCCGACCTGGGCTCGAACCAGGGACCTACGGATTAACAGTCCGGCGCTCTACCGACTGAGCTATCGGGGAACAACAAAAGCAGAGAAGCGGAATTGTAGGGGGTGTATCAGAAGCTGTCAATACCTTCGAATCATCTCAATTTAATTCGACTGATTCGACCTGGAACGACAGCTTGCGGCGCTCAACGCTCGAGCAGCGCCAGCTTTTCCTTCACGTCCTTGAATTCGTCGGCCTCGGGCAGCGGCGCCTTGGTCTTGGTGATGCTGGGCCATGCCTTGGCGAGCTCGGCGTTGAGCTCCGTGAAGTGCTGCTGGTCGCCGGGCACGTCTTCTTCCGCGTAAATGGCGTTCACCGGGCATTCCGCAACGCACACCGCGCAGTCGATGCATTCATCCGGGTCAATCGCGAGGAAGTTGGGACCTTCGCGAAAGCAGTCCACCGGGCACACATCGACGCAGTCGGTATAGCGGCACTTGATGCAGCTTTCGGTCACAACGTGAGTCATTCAGGCAACTCCTGCAAACGATATCTTTTAGGTAATGGGGGATGGCAAGACGCCAAAAGCGGTATTGTAACGTAACGTCAAGTAGTGCATACGCGATCGCCCCAACCCTTTTATATCGTTTGGTGATTAGTTTATGGCGAGCGGTTTGCGCCGCCCGTGCCCGCCGGCCTTGACGCATTCAAACAACCGCCGGCGCGCATTCGGGTAACATGCGACAGCGTCTGTGCGGGGCCCGTTTCGAGCGGGACTCTGCGCGAAGCCCGAAGCGCACATGGCGAACACGAAAGGGCGAGGGCGCACGAGGCCTGACGTCTTCCGATTTCATGCAGTCCCGGTTTGCAAGATCATGATCATTACTTCGCTGCTCGACACCGACCTGTACAAATTCACGATGATGCAGGTGGTGCTGCATTATTTCCCGGCTGCCAACGTCGAATACAAGTTCCGCTGCCGCACGCCGAACGTCAACCTGGTGCCGTACATCGACGAGATTCGCAGCGAAGTGCACAAGCTCTGCAAGCTGCGCTTCAATGAAGGCGATCTCGACTATCTGCGCCGGATGCGCTTCATCAAGAGCGACTTCATCGACTTTCTCGCGCTCTTCCATCTCAACGAAAAATACATCTCGATCACGCCCTCGGCGAAGGGCAACGGGGAGATCGAAATCGACATCAAGGGGCCGTGGCTGCACACGATCCTCTTCGAGATCCCCGTGCTTGCGATCGTCAACGAAGTGTACTTCCGCAACACGCAGCAGCAGCCCGATTACAGCGAAGGACGCGAGCGCCTGCGCGACAAGATGCAGCTGCTCGGTGCGCGCCCCGAGTTCGCCGACTGCAAGATCGCCGACTACGGCACGCGGCGCCGTTTCTCCGGGCGCTGGCACGAAGAGGTGATCCTCACGCTCAAGGACGGTCTGCGCGACCAGTTCACGGGCACCAGCAACGTGTTCTATGCAATGAAGCATGGCCTGACGCCTCTCGGCACGATGGCGCACGAATACCTGCAAGCCTGTCAGGCGCTCGGTCCGCGTCTGCGCGACTCGCAGATCTTCGGCTTTGAAATGTGGGCGAAGGAGTATCGCGGCGATCTGGGCATCGCGTTGTCGGACGTGTATGGCATGCAGGCGTTCCTCCGTGATTTCGACATGTACTTCTGCAAGCTCTTCGACGGCGCGCGCCATGATTCCGGCGACCCGTTCGACTGGGGCGAGCGTCTTCTCGCGCACTACGAAGCGAACCGCTGCGATCCGCGCACGAAAGTGCTGGTCTTTTCCGACGCGCTCGACATCCCAAAGGTGCTGCAGCTGTACGAGCGCTTCCGTGGGCGCTGCAAGCTCGCCTTCGGCGTCGGCACGAACCTCACGAACGACCTTGGCTATAACCCGCTGCAGATCGTCATCAAGATGGTCAAGTGCAACGGGCAGCCCGTCGCGAAGCTGTCCGATTCGCCGGGCAAGAACATGTGCGAAGACAAGGCGTACCTTGCCTATCTGCGCCAGGTGTTCGGCATCGAGCAACCTGAGGAAGAATCCGCGGGCAAGTGACGCCCCGTCACGCTTTCGCGTTGCAGTCCGGGAGCATGTGAGTGCATTGTCGGCACTTCGCACGAGTGCCGCTATATGCCGTTCGGCCAGGTGTTGGCATGAAGGGCGGCCGGTATAATTCGACCGTCACTGTGCGCAATGAGCAGGGCGCATTTCGCACGCGTATGTCCCACGTTCAGCACGACCACCGGCACGAGGATATTGCACATGGATACATCGACGGCCCGCCGCAACATCCTGGCGCGCATTCGCGCGGCACAAGGGCGTGAGCCCGAGCCGGCCGCGTCCGAGCGCGAGGCGGCGCAGGCGTATCTCGCAAGTCATCCGCAAGGTCCGCGCCCAACCCTGCCGGCCGATCTCGTCGCGCATTTCATCGAGCAGGCGAAGAAAATGGCGACCACGGTCGATACCGTCGAATCGCTCGCCGACGCACCCGCTGCCGCGCACCGTTACCTTTCCGAACTGAACCTTCCTACGCAGGCTATCGCATGGCAGACGCTCGAAGCGCTGCCCTGGAGCGGCTCGGGCGTCGACGTCGAGTTTCGCAAGCCGCGCGACGAAGACCGCGTCGGCATCACGGGCTGCTTCTGCGCGACGGCTGAAACGGGCACGCTGGTGCTGCTGTCGGGCCCGGACACTTATGCGTCGGCGGGCTTGCTGCCGGAGACGCACATTGCAATCGTGCCGGCCTCGCGCATCGTCGCCGGTCACGAGGAAGCGTTCAATCTGATCCGCAGCGAACGCGGCGAACTGCCGCGCGCCGTCAACTTCGTCTCCGGCCCGTCGCGTACAGGCGATATCGAACAAACCATCGTGCTCGGTGCGCACGGTCCTTATCGCGTGCATGCGATCGTCGTGCGTGGCGCGTAACGCTGTGCCGTTGCAGGGACGTGTCGAGCACGCGTGTTCTCGAATGGCCGGCGTCGCGTTGTTGTTCGTGCTGTCTTGCTGGCCGCTTGCTGCATCGGCCGCGAGTCTCGACGGTGCTTCGCTCTCGGTTTGGTGGGGCGTGCCGTTCGCGGGCGTCCTGCTGTCGATTGCCGTGTTCCCGCTCGTCGCGCCCAAGCTTTGGCATCACCACTTCGGCAAGATTTCCGTGGCATGGGCCGCCGTGTTCCTTGTGCCGTTCGCTTTCGCGTTCGGCGCGTCGACGGCGTTCGGCACGCTCATTCATGCGCTGCTTGAAGAGTACGTGCCGTTCATCGTGCTGTTGACGGTGCTCTATACCGTTGCGGGCGGCATCTGCGTGACGGGCAATCTGCACGGGTCGCCGCGTCTGAATACGGCGTTGCTCGCGCTCGGCACGGCGCTCGCTAGCATCATGGGCACGACGGGCGCGGCGATGCTGCTGATCCGGCCGCTCTTGCGCGCGAACGACAACCGCAAGCACGTCGTGCATGTGGTCGTATTCTTTATCTTCCTGGTCGCGAATACGGGCGGGTCGCTGTCGCCGCTCGGCGATCCGCCGCTGTTCCTCGGCTTTCTGAACGGCGTCGGCTTCTTCTGGACAACCGTGCATCTCGCGCTGCCAACGCTGTTCGTCTGCATCGTGCTGCTTGCCATTTTCTACGCGCTCGATGCGTACTATTTCCGGCATCGCGAAGAAGTGCTGCCCGTTGATCCGTCGCCGGATACGCGTGCCGTTGGCGTCGTCGGCAAGATCAATTTCGTGCTGCTGGCACTGGTGATCGGGCTGGTGCTGATGAGCGGCATCTGGAAGCCCGGCATCGCGTTCGATGTGGCGGGCACGCATGTCGAGCTGCAGAATGTCGTGCGCGACGTGGCGCTGATCGCGGTGACGCTGCTGTCGCTGGCTGTGACGCCGCGCGCCGCGCGCGAGGGCAACGCGTTCAACTGGGCGCCCATCGAAGAAGTCGGGAAACTGTTTGCGGGAATCTTCGTCACGATCGCGCCTGTCATCATGATGTTGCGCGCGGGCGAAGCGGGCGCGCTCAGCGGCATCGTGCATCTCGTCAACGACACGGCCGGCCAGCCGCGCGACGACATGTATTTCTGGGCGACGGGCCTGTTGTCGTCGTTCCTCGATAATGCACCCACGTACCTCGTGTTCTTCAACCTCGCCGGCGGCGACGCACAGACGTTGACGACCACGGGCGCATCGACGCTCGCGGCCATTTCGGCAGGCGCGGTGTTCATGGGCGCGAACAGCTACATCGGCAACGCGCCGAATTTCATGGTCAAGGCGATCGCCGAATCGCGCGGCGTGAAGATGCCCAGTTTTTTCGGCTATCTCGCGTGGTCGGGCATCGTGCTGATACCGTTGTTCATCGCAACATCGTTGATTTTCTTTTGATGCCGTGCGCGCGCCGAAGGGACGCGCTACGGACTGATACTCGGAGAATGGCAATGCAAAAGGTTCTGGTTGCGCGTCCCATCTTTCCGGATGTGATCGAGCGCCTCAAGCAGCATTTCGAAGTGGACTGGCATAACGGCGACGTGCTGCCCGCCGACGAACTCAAACGCCGCCTCGCCGATAAAGACGGCGCGCTGACGGCGGGCGACGCGATCGACGCGTCCGTGCTGGCCGCCGCGCCGCGTCTGCGTGTGGTGTCGAACATGGCGGTCGGTTACAACAACTTCGACATGGCCGCGTTCAACGCGGCGAACGTGCTCGGCACGAATACACCCGACGTGCTCAACGAATCGACGGCGGATTTCGGCTGGGCGCTGATGATGGCGGCGGCGCGCCGCATCGCGGAATCGGAGCACTGGTTGCGCGCGGGCAAATGGGAAAAGTGGTCGTACGACGGCTTTCTCGGCTCGGACCTGTATGGCTCGACGCTCGGCGTGATCGGCATGGGCCGCATCGGGCAGGCGCTCGCGCGTCGCGCGCGCGGCTTCAACATGAACGTGATCTATCACAACCGCTCGCGTGTCGCGCCCGGGATCGAGGCTGAACTGAACGCGGAGTATGCGTCGAAGCAGGACCTGCTGCGCCGTGCCGATCACGTCGTGCTTGTGTTGCCGTACACGGCTGAGAACCATCACACGATCGGCGCTGCCGAACTCGCGCTGATGAAACCGACGGCCACGCTCACCAACATCGCGCGTGGCGGCATCGTCGACGACGCGGCGCTTGCCGAAGCGTTGCGCGAGAAGCGTATCGCCGCGGCGGGCCTCGACGTGTTCGAGGGCGAGCCAAAGCTCAATCCGGCACTGCTCACCGTGCCGAATGTCGTGCTGACGCCGCACATCGCGAGTGCGACGGAAGCCACGCGCCGCGCCATGGCGAATCTCGCGGCTGACAATCTGATCGCGGGGTTGGGCGAGGGTCCGCGCGCCGGGCGTCCGCCGAACCCTATCAACCCTGATGTGATCGGGAAGGCGCGTTCATGACGATGGTTTTGATCGCGGCCGTTGCCGTACTGGCCGTCGCGCTGGTGATCGCGCTGTTCATGCTGATGCGCGGCAGCGGTGACGCGCATCAGCAGACGCAATTCGACGAACTGGGTGAGCGTCTCGATGCCGCGGCGCTTGCGCAGACGCGCGAGTACGAGCGGCTTGAACGCGAGCTGCGCGGCGAGATTTCCGAAACGGCGCGCGTCTCGCGCACGGAATTGAGCGGCGGCTTCTCGCAGTTTCAGCAGACGCTCGCCTCCCAGTTCACTAGCATGACGACTGTGCAGGCCGCCAAGATCGACGGCTTTGCGCAGCAGCTCGTCAAGCTGACGGATACGAACGCGCAACAGCTCGACGCCGTGCGCCACAGCCTGCAGCAGCAGGCGCAACAGGCGCGCGAAGAACAGGGCGTGACGCTGAAGCGTTTCGGCGAAACGTTGCAGCAGCAACTGGCGCAGGTGACGGAGGCGAACGACCGGCGTTTCGCGGAAGTGCGCGCGACCATCGAGCAGCGGCTGAAAGACATCGAGGCCAACAACTCGACGAAGCTAGAAGAAATGCGCCGCACCGTCGACGAAAAGCTGCACGCGACGCTTGAACAACGCCTTGGCGAATCGTTCAAGCTGGTGTCCGACCGTCTCGAACAGGTGCATCGCGGTCTCGGCGAAATGCAGACTTTGGCGGCGGGTGTCGGAGATCTGAAGAAGGTTCTGACAAACGTTAAGACACGCGGCACATGGGGCGAAGTGCAGCTCGAATCGTTGCTCGAACAGATACTGACGTCCGATCAGTACGCGAAGAACATTGCGACGATCCCGAAGAGCAACGACCGCGTCGAGTTCGCTATCAAACTGCCAGGACGTCAGCCGACACCCGATGCGGCGGCCACGCCCGTATGGTTGCCCATCGATGCGAAATTTCCGCGTGAGGACTATGAACGTCTGATCGAAGCGCAGGAGCGTAGCGACCCCGTCGCAGTCGAAGACGCGTCGCGCGCGCTCGAAGGGCGGATTCGCGCGGAAGCGAAGACGATTGCGGAAAAGTACGTGTCGCCGCCGCATACCACTGACTTCGCGCTGCTGTTCCTGCCGACGGAAGGCTTGTACGCCGAGATTCTGCGCCGCCCGGGTCTCACTGACCTTTTGCAACGCGACTATCGCGTGACGATTGCCGGGCCGACCACATTGACGGCCTTGCTCAACAGTCTGCAAATGGGTTTCCGTACGCTCGCCATCGAAAAGCGGTCGAGCGAAGTGTGGCAGGTGCTGGGCGCGGTGAAGACGGAGTTCGGCAAATTCGGCGACGTGCTGGCGAAGACCAAGTCGCAACTCGAAACCGTCACGCGTTCGATCGAGGCGGCGGAAGTGCGCACGCGTCAGATGAACAGGAAGCTGCGCGACGTCGAGGCGTTGCCCGAAGAGCGGGCGGCGGGCTTGCTCGGGGACTCGCTGTCCGGAGTCGATGCGGAAGAGTCTTGACGCAGGGAAGGCTGGCAACGCTTGACCGCGATGGTTAAGTGTCGCCAGCCAGAAGGGCGGCTTCGAACGGGAGCGACGCTGCGCCGGGCGGGCGTGCCAATCAGTCCGCGCTCGCCGCCAGTTGATCGAGCGCGTCGCCCGTGATGCGCACGACGCGCCAGTCTGGTAGCACGGTCGCGCCCATCTTCTGATAAAAATCGATCGCGGGCTGATTCCAGTCCAGCACCGACCATTCGAAGCGGCCGCACTGCCGTTCGACAGCCAGTGCCGCCAGATAACGCAGCATCTTCGACCCGAGTCCCGTGCCGCGCTCGGTCGGCTGCACGTACAGGTCTTCGAGATACAGGCCACGCCGTCCGAGGAACGTCGAGTAGTTATGGAAGAACAGCGCGTAGCCGATCATCTTGCCGTCGCGCTCCGCGACGATCGCCTCCGCCGAAGGGCGCGCGCCGAACAGCGCGTCGCGCAGGCCGTCTTCCGTCGCGATGAACAGATGCGTGAGCTTTTCGAACTCGGCCAGTTCGTACATCAACGCGAGCATCGCGCCGACGTCGTCAGGCGTGGCCGCGCGGATCGCCGCCGGCATTACGCTTCCTCCGGCACGTCGCTCAACTGGATCTCGATGCCGCCGAAGCGCGACGCCACCCAGTTGTACGCGTGGCATGCAATCCACAGCAGGATGAAACCCAGAATCGCGTTGAGCAGCAGCGCGCTGAACACGGTGCTCAGTTCCACCGATCCGTAGCGGATGAAGGCGACCAGCACGCCCAGCAGCACGATAGGCACGCTGAACGTCAGATACACGAGGATCAATGCCTTTGCCGTCTGCCCCGGTGCAATGAACGAGATCTGTTTTTTCATGTAAGTCAAACCCGTATGTCGTAGTGGATTGCGTAAAAACTGGCCTGCCTCGTGCGCTCAGATGAGGCCGTCGAACAGCATGATATCGACGGCGTCGCCTGGGTCGAGATCGCCCTGGTCGTGGGCGAGCACGATGAAGCAATTCGCTTCGCTCATCGAGCTGAGCACGCCGGAGCCTTGCGAGCCCGTCGGCGTGACCCGCCATGCGCCTTGCGCGTCGCGCTGCGCGATGCCGCGCTGGAATTCGGTACGGCCCGGCCGTTTGCGGATCGCGTCGACGCACGCGGCGCGGATGAGCGGCACAGGATGAGTCGTCGCGCCGGACATCCGCAACAGCACTTCACGCACGATCTGATAGAACGCTGCCATCACCGCGACGGGGTTGCCCGGCAGGCCGAAGAAGATTGCCGGTTCGCCCGCGCCGGGTTTGCCGCCCGACCAGATGCGTCCAAACGCCAGCGGCCGGCCCGGACGCATCGCGAGACTCCAGTGCGCGACGTCGCCGAGCATGCGTAGCATTTGCTTCGTCAGATCGGCTTCGCCCACCGAAACGCCGCCGGAGGTTATCACGACATCCGCGCTCGATGCAGCCGTTCGCAATGCTTCTTCAAGCGCGGCGGGCTCGTCGCGGACCACGCCGAGGTCGATGGGATCGACGTCGAGGCGCTTGAGCATCGCGAACAGCGTATAGCGGTTGCTGTCGTAAACGCAGCCCGGATCGAGTGGTTGGCCGATCGAGCGCAGTTCGTCGCCCGTCGAAAAGAATGCGACACGCAGACGGCGGCGCACGGACACCTCGCCAATGCCCAGCGACGCGAGCAATCCAAGGTCCGACGCCCGCACGATGCGGCCCGCCTTCAGCGCGACCGCGCCCTGCGCGAGGTCTTCGCCCGCGAGGCGCCGGTTCGCGCCCGTGCGCAACGGCGACGCTGCAAAGCGAATGGTGTCGCCGTCGCGCGTGACGGCTTCCTGCGGAACGACGGTGTCGCAGCCCGCGGGCATCGTCGCACCCGTCATCACGCGAACGCATTGCGTGCGCTCGATGCTTCCCGCGAACGGATGCCCGGCGAAAGCCTTGCCCGCCACGCTCAGCACGAGTTCGCGTTTTTCGTCGGGCACGCCCGTTCGAACTTCGAGCGCCGCGCCTGCGAACGCGTAGCCGTCCATCGCCGAGTTGTCGTGGGCGGGAACGTCGATGGGCGAGACGATGTCCTGCGCCAGCACGCGGTTCAGCGCGTCACGCAGTTGAACGCGCTCGACGGTCGTCACGGGTGTGGCCCATTCGCGCACGATTGCCTGTACGGCGGACACCGGCATGGCTTGAGCGTCGTACTGTGCGACGCAACTCGAAGTTTCGTTCAGCGTGGTCATGAAAGGGGAGCGTCGCGACGGAATGCGGTGCGGCGGCGGCCGGGCGGCAATCGCGGCAAATGGCGCTGCTAATGTTAAACCCGGTCAACCGCGTTCGAGGTCGGCGAGTTCCTGCAGTGAATTGATATTGTAAAACGTGCGCTCGTCCGGAAAGGCGACTTCGACCGCCCTGTGGCGTGCGTACCACGTGCGAACCTTGCGCTCGCCCGCTTGCAGAAAGCCTTCGAGATCTCCGGCCAGCGACGTGCGCACGAGTGCGAAAACCGGGTGGATGGACGTCTCGCCCCGAGCGTCCGCGGTCGTGACGGTCGCGATGCCCGCGTCTTGCGCGTCTTGCTGATCGAGCGCGGCGGCGAGCCGCATGGCGAGATCGGCGGGCAAACCGGGTGTGTCGCATGGCGCCGACAGCACGAACGGCGTGGACGCCGCGCGCAAACCGGCGAGCAGACCGGCGAGCGGACCGGGAAAATCGGGCAGCGTGTCGGAGATGACGGTTGCGTGAAATGGTCCGCCCAGTTCCGCATATTGCTCCGTGTGCCGGTTCGCGCTGATCAGAAGCGGTCCGGCCTGCGGCGCGAGACGCCGCATCACGTGGAGGGCGAGCGGTTCGCCGTGCAGCATCTGCAGGCCCTTGTCGACGCCGCCCATGCGCATGCCGCGTCCGCCCGCGAGCAGCAGGCCGGTGATCTGGTCGCGCGTGATGCACATTGGAAAGACTGGCTCAGCCGCCGATGTACGACATCTCGACACGCCGTTCTTCGCGCGTCGTCGTGGTGGTAGCGCTCGCGCTGCCGCGCAGTTGCGAGTAGCGGTCGCCGCGCGCGTGCCAGATGTTGGCGATCGCGGTGGCGATGCCTGCGTCGCTCGTGCCGTTGCGTACGAGCGCGCGCAGATCATGGCCCGACGACGCGAACAGGCACAGGTACACCTTTCCTTCCGTCGATAGCCGGGCGCGCGTGCAGTCGCCGCAAAACGCGCGCGTCACGCTGGAAATCACGCCGATTTCGCCGCTGCCGTCCGCGTAGCCCCAGCGCTGCGCGGTTTCGGCGGCGCTATGCGCTTCGAGCGGCAGCAGCGGAAAGTGCTCGCTGATCCGCGCGACCACGTCTGCCGACGGCAGCACTTCCGTCATGTTCCAGCCGTTCGACGTGCCGACGTCCATGTACTCGATGAAGCGCAGCACCACGCCGGAGTCCCGGAAGTGGCGCGCCATCGGCACGATTTCGCTGTCGTTCGTGCCGCGCTTGACGACCATGTTGACCTTCAGCGGCGCCAGCCCGACCGACCGCGCGACTTCGATGCCGTCGAGCACGTCGCGCACGGCGAAATCGGCGTCGTTCATGCGGCGAAATAACGCATCGTCGAGCGCGTCGAGGCTGACAGTCACACGGCTCAGACCGGCGTCTTTCAGGCTGCGCGCCTTGCGCGCGAGCAGCGAGCCGTTGGTGGTGAGCGTCAGGTCGAGCGGCTTGCCGGCGGCCGTCGTCATTCGCGCGAGCCGTTCGATCAGGAATTCGAGGTTCTTGCGCAACAGCGGCTCGCCGCCCGTCAGACGGATTTTCTCCACGCCATGCGCGACGAAAATCGTTGCGATCCGCTCGATTTCCTCGAAAGTCAGCAGCGCGCTGTGCGGCAGGAACGAATAGTCCTTGTCGAACACCGCGCGCGGCATGCAGTAGACGCACCGGAAGTTGCAACGGTCAGTCACCGAAATGCGCAGGTCGCGCAGCGGACGCGACAGCGTATCGGTCAGCTCGCCGCGCGGGGTCCGCACAGGACCGGCGACGTCGGGGACGGCGCTGACGTCGGCAACAGGAATGATGCGTCGGGACATGATTACATATTTGGGATATCAGACTTCATTCTAGCGGAAGGCACTTTCCGTCACAGTAGGGCGAAACGCGCGGTGCCGTCTGGATGGGTACAGCAAAAAGCCCGCCTTGAAGGCGGGCTTTTCGGGATGCCCGGCGTTGCAGCCGGGCGAGGTTAGCGACCGCTTACTGCGGCTGCTTTGCGGTTTCGACCTGTTGCATCGGCGTCGTGTCGGCGGCCGGAAGCGGCTTGCGCTCGCGCGGCGCGCGTGCGGGCTTCACCGCTTGCGCGGCAGCTTCCTGCGCGACACGCAGCTTGTCCGAGTCGGTGTTGACCCAGACGAGGCCGGCACTTTCCAGCATCGCTTCGAGGCTTTGCGTCGACTGACGGCCGGCCGATACGCCGTTCGTACGAACGGGTTGCGGCTCGGCTGCTGCGGCGGTCGGCGCGGGTTCCGATACCTCTTCCGTTACGGTTTCCGTTACGACCGGTTCCGCTGCGGGTTGCGCTGGCGCGACGTCCGCGACGGGTTCCGCGACCGGCTGAACAACCGGCTCGACGACAGGCTGCGTTGCAACGGGCGCTTCGACGGCCGGCTGCGCTGCTTCCGCAGGCGCTGCCGGGGCCGGAGCCGCTGCAACCGGCTCCGCGACGGACTCGACGACGACAGGCGCTTCGGCGACGGGTGCTGCCGCAATGGTCTCGACGGGCGCGGGCGCTTCAACGGGCGCTTGCGTCGTTGCCACAGGCTCAACTGCTTGCGGCTCGAAAGCGGCCGGCGTTTCGGCGGCCGCTTCCGTGCGCGTTGCAACGGGCGCTTCGTCGGCCGGCACGATGGCTTCCGCCTTCGCAGCCTTTTCGACAGCCAGCGCCGGCGTTTCAGCCGATGCGTGCAACTCGCTGACCACGGCGGCGCCCGTCGCGACGGCTGCCACGACGACCTCGACCGGCTTCACTTCCTGTGCCGGCTGCTGTTGCGCTGCTTCGACCGCTTGCGGCTGCGTCTCGTGACGTCCCGTGTGTTCCGGTGCGCGCACGGGCGCTTCCGCCGATGCTGCCACTGCCGTTTCGCCTTCCGCTTCCGCGACGTCGGCGGCCGTGTTCACGTTCACGCCTTCTTCGTCACGCTCGCGACGCCCACCACGGCGACCGCGACGGCGACGACGACGCTCTTCGCCATCACGAGCGTCGTCAATGGGGGCTGCGCCACCCATCAGATTCGCTTGCGCCTGTCCGGCGACATCGGCCTGAGCCTCGTTTTGGCTCAGCGCGTCGGCTGCTTCGGGCTGCTGCTTGCGGCGCTCACCGCGTTCGCCACGCTCGCGGCGCTCGCCACGATCCGGGCGTTCCTGACGCTCGCCGCGCGTTGCTTCAGCGGTTTCGGCGCGTTCCGCACGCTCCTGACCCCGTTCGACGCGCTCCGGACGTGCCTCGCGCGGTTCGCGTGCCTCACGCGGCTCGCGGCCTTCGCGCGGCTCGCGGCCGGCGCGCGGTTCACGTGCTTCACGTGCTTCGCGCGGTTCGCGTTCCTGACGTTCGCCGCGTTGCGACGGCTGACCCTGGCGGCCTTGCGTTGCCGCGCCTTCGCCACGACCCGCCGCATCGCGGCCACCTGCGCCGTTGCGACGGTTGCGGTTACGATCGCCGCCGCGTTCGCCCGTGCGCTCACCGCGCTCGGTGCGTTCGCCGCGTGCGGGCTTCGCCGTCTTCTCGACGGGTGCTGGCGCGGGAGCGGGAGCCGCCGGTTGTACGCCGAACAGACCCTTCAGCCAGCCGATGAAGCCGCCCGTAGCAGGCTTGACTTCGACCGTGGCGGCAGCGGGGGCCGGCGTGCGCACGGGCGCGCTCGGCGCCGGCTTTTCAGGCGTGATGCCCTTCACAGCCGCTTCCTGCTTCGGCTTCACCTCTTCGGCGCGCTTGCTGTAGCCCGTTTCCGATTCCAGTTCGCGGGCGGCTTCCTCGGCCATCTTCCACGACGCGCGCGGATCGTCGAGGCGTGCGTCGTCGTGACGCAGACGCTCGAGCTTGTAGTGCGGCGTGTCGAGGTGCTTGTTCGGCACCAGCACGACGTTGACCTTGAAGCGCGATTCGATCTTGTTGATTTCCGAACGCTTCTCGTTGAGCAGGAAGGCCGTGACTTCGACGGGAACCTGGCAGTGGATCGCTGCCGTGTTTTCCTTCATCGCTTCTTCCTGAATGATCCGCAGCACTTGCAGTGCGGACGATTCGGTATCGCGGATGTGGCCCGTGCCATTACAGCGCGGGCAGGTCACGTGGCTGCCTTCCGACAGCGCCGGACGCAGACGCTGGCGCGACAGTTCCATCAGGCCGAAGCGCGAGATCTTGCCCATCTGAACGCGCGCGCGGTCGTGCTTGAGCGCGTCTTTCAGGCGTTGCTCGACTTCGCGCTGGCTCTTGGCAGACTCCATGTCGATGAAGTCGATCACGATCAGGCCGCCCAGGTCGCGCAGACGCAGCTGGCGCGCGACTTCGTCGGCGGCTTCGAGGTTCGTGCGGGTCGCCGTTTCCTCGATGTCGGCGCCCTTGGTGGCGCGCGCCGAGTTCACGTCGATCGCGACGAGCGCTTCCGTGTGGTCGATCACGATCGCGCCGCCCGACGGTAGCGGCACCGTGCGCGAGTACGCCGTCTCAATCTGGTGCTCGATCTGGAAGCGCGAGAAAAGCGGCACGTCGTCGTGATACCGCTTCACCTTGTTGACATTGTCCGGCATCACGATATCCATGAAGGCGCGTGCCTGGTCGTGGATTTCCGTGGTGTCGATGAGGATTTCGCCGATGTCCGGCTGGAAGTAGTCGCGAATCGCGCGGATCACGAGGCTCGATTCCAGATAGATCAGCATCGGCTGACCCTGCGAGCCGCTTTGCGACGCGGCTTCGATTGCGCGCCACAGCTGCATCAGGTAGTTCAGGTCCCACTGCAGCTCTTCCGCGCTGCGGCCGATACCCGCCGTGCGCGCGATGATGCTCATGCCTTCGGGCAGTTGCAGCTGGGACATCGTTTCGCGCAGTTCCTGGCGGTCGTCGCCTTCGATCCGCCGCGACACGCCGCCGCCGCGCGGATTGTTCGGCATCAGCACGAGGTAGCGGCCGGCGAGCGAGATGAACGTGGTAAGGGCTGCGCCCTTGTTGCCGCGTTCTTCCTTTTCGACCTGAACGATCAGTTCCTGTCCTTCTTTCAGGGCATCCTGGATGCGCGCCGAGCGCATGTCGATGCCTTCGCGGAAGTACTGGCGGGCGACTTCCTTGAACGGGAGAAAACCATGGCGGTCTTCGCCGTAGTTGACGAAGCAGGCTTCGAGCGACGGCTCGATGCGCGTCACGATCCCCTTGTAGATATTGCCTTTGCGCTGTTCGCGCCCGGCGGTTTCGATGTCGATGTCGATGAGTTTTTGCCCATCGACGATGGCGACGCGCAGTTCTTCCTGCTGCGTCGCATTAAACAACATGCGTTTCATTGAACGGCTCCAGAGCGGCTCTGCCTGTCCGGCCGACGGCGCGCGGGAAGAACCCGGCCGAAGGCTTGGGGCAGCGGCATGCCGCGCCTTATTGTGTTTTCACAAGCACGCTGGAGCGGGAAAGATGGCGGGAGAATTGCCTGATATGGGCGCCGTCTCCAATAAATGGACGCGCAGCCGCAGGGCACATGCGAACACGGCTTCAAATAATGGCCCGACACGCCGCGGGTCCTGGCAGCCGACTAGCATCAGCCTTCGTCCACGTGCACCGGCGCGCCAGTTGGGCGCGCGTCCGGACACGTTCGAAGGCTGCGGTCTTGCCGCAGCGGGCAGGCTCGCTCACTGCGCTTGCCTGTCCCGCTCGGGGTGTCTCGCCTCATTTTGACGTCGCCATGTCCTGCACTCTCCGCAGGACGCCTCGGGCGCACGCCGTATTTTCGCCACCGGCCGCTTCGCGCTTAAGGGACATGAAAGCTGCCCTTGCCGAAGCTCGCCAGTCAAATTCTTTTTGACCAAAATTCCGTTACCGACGGTGCCGACGGTGACCGAACGTGCCTGTGGGCGCCGTCCCTGCCGTGTCGCGCATCGTGCGTGCAACTTGTTGCATCTCATTTTCAGGGCGAGCAACCAGCCCCCGGCGCAAGTAAAATGACGTTTTATCGCTTGCACCTGCGCAATCCACCCGCGATTCGGTTTAAGGCGCCGATCCTATATAGTCGGCCACCGCAGACTGCTGGGCAAATTATATTCAGAATGAAAGAGTTAGGCAAAATATCCCAGAAATCGGTGACAAGCCCCGTTGCAAGCGATCAGGTGTCGATGATCGAAATCGACGACAGCGCGGCCGGTCAGCGGATCGACAACTTCCTGTTGCGCGTCTGTAAGGGCGTGCCGAAAAGTCATATTTATAGGATTCTGCGCAGCGGCGAAGTGCGCGTGAACAAGGGCCGCGTCGACGCGCAGTACCGTCTCGCCTTTGGCGATCTGGTGCGCGTACCACCCATCCGCGTCGCGAAGGCGGACGAGGCGGTGCACGCGCCCGTGCCGTCGGCGCACTTCGAAATTCTGTTCGAAGACGAGCATATGCTGGTGATCGACAAGCCGGCTGGCGTCGCCGTGCACGGCGGCAGCGGGGTCGCGTTCGGCGTGATCGAGCAGTTGCGGGCGGCGCGTCCGCAGGCGAAATTTCTGGAACTCGTGCACCGGCTGGACCGCGAGACGTCGGGCGTGCTGATGCTCGCGAAAAAGCGTGCGGCGCTCGTCAATTTGCACGAACAGATCCGCGAAAACCGGATGGACAAGCGTTACTACGCGTGCGTGCACGGTGAATGGGCGAGCGACTGGGGCCGCCGGCGCGCCGTGAAGGAGCCGCTGCATAAATATCTGCTGCCGGATGGCGAGCGGCGCGTGCGCGTACAGCCGGACGGGCTGCCGTCCCACACCATTTTCAATCTCGTCGATCGGTGGCCGGGTTACGCGCTGCTCGAAGCGGAACTGAAAACGGGGCGGACCCATCAGATTCGTGTCCATCTGGCGCATCTGGGACTGCCGATCGTCGGTGACGCCAAATACGGCGATTTCGCGCTGAACAAGGCGCTCGCACGCGCAAATGCGCAGCCGGGGCTTAAACGGATGTTCTTGCACGCTTACCGGCTCAAGCTGACGCACCCGGCGACGGGCGACACGCTACAGTTCGAAGCGCCGTTGCCGGCAGACTGCAAGCGCTTCATCGCGCAACTGTCTGAGGCGGCCGGGGCGGGAACGCACGAACAATCACAAACCGAGACGAAATCGCATGGCTAGAGAGCAATTTGACCTGATCGTCTTCGATTGGGACGGCACGTTGATGGATTCGACCGTCCATATCACCCGCAGCATTCAGGCGGCCTGCCGCGATCTCGGGCTGCCCGTGCCGGCTGACGAGGCCGCGAGCTTCGTGATCGGCCTGGGTTTGCGCGACGCGCTGCAGATCGCCGCGCCGACGCTGGACCCATCCGATTACCCGCGCCTCGCCGAGCGCTATCGCTTCCACTATCTGGTGAAGGATCAGACGACCGAGCTGTTTGCAGGTGTGCGAGAGATGCTCGCCGATCTGCGCGATCAGGGCTATCTGCTCGCGATCGCTACCGGCAAGAGTCGCGTCGGGCTGAACCGCGCGCTCGATCAGGTCCGGCTCACGAGTCTTTTCGACGGCACGCGCTGCGCCGATGAAACGTTCTCGAAACCGCATCCGGCCATGCTGCAGGAGCTCACGCGCGAACTGGGGCAGGATCCCGTGCGCACCGTGATGATCGGAGATACCACGCACGATCTTCAAATGGCGATCAATGCGGGCGTGTCGGGCATCGGCGTCACGTACGGCGCGCACCCGGCAGATTCGTTGACAGCGCTGGAGCCGAAATTCGTCGCTGACAGCATCGCTTCATTGTCGGGCTGGCTGCGGGAGCACGCATGACGGACGCCGCACAGGAGGCGGTGCGCGTTTGCGCATCCGAAGAACTCGTCGACGGCGGCGCGGGCGTGCGCCGCGACGCGACGTACGCGGGCGGCGATGCCGTGGTGTTCTTCGTCCGCTATGACGGCGTGGCGTATGGTTATCTGAACCGTTGCGCACACGTGCCGATGGAACTGGACTGGAACGAAGGACAGTTCTTCGAATCGTCCGGCTTATACTTGATGTGCGCAACGCATGGCGCGATTTATGCCCCGGATACAGGCAAGTGCGTAGGCGGCCCGTGCCGCGGCGGCAGGCTTCGCCCGGTACGCGTCGACGAGCGCGACACGCCCGAAGGGCGCGCGGTGTTCTGGCTTCCGGATGCTGATCTGCGTCCAGCACCTGCCTGATTCCCAGCTACATTTCCCGAAACCACGTTTTCTGCGGCGGCAATGCATGTCCGATAATTTGACTCCCGATCCGAACGAACCGGCCGCGGCGGGCCGCGAGCGCCGGGCGCCCGCCGACGAGCCGAACTGGGAGCGCGCCGCGCTCGAGCGGATTGCGCTGGCGGCCGTCAACGAGCAACGCGCGGCGCGCCGCTGGCGGATCTTTTTTCGTTTCCTGTTCCTCGGCGTGCTGGTTCTCGTTGCGTGGGCCGTGCTCGATTTCAGCGGCGAGAAAGTTGCGGCCACGACGGGGCGGCATACGGCACTCGTGACACTTGACGGCGAGATATCGTCCGATACGAACGCGAACGCGGAAGATGTCGACGCGGCGCTGGCCAGTGCATTCGATGACACGGGCACGGCGGGCGTGATCCTGCGTTGTAACAGCCCCGGTGGCAGTCCCGTCCAGGCTGGAATCATCTACCGTGAAATTCGCCGATTGCGCGCGAAATATCCTTCAATTCCGCTCTACGTCGTCGTAAGCGATATGTGCGCGTCGGGTGGTTACTACGCTGCTGCCGCTGCCGACAAGATATACGTCGACAAGGCGAGCATCGTCGGCTCGATTGGCGTGCTGATGGATGGATTCGGCTTTACCGGCCTGATGGACAAACTCGGCATTCAACGCCGGATGCGTACTTCCGGAGAGAACAAGGGATTTTACGATCCGTTCTCGCCCGATACGCCGAAGATGGATCAACACGCGCAAGCGATGCTGGACGAGATCCATGCGCAATTCATCGATGCCGTGAAGCAGGGTCGCGGAAAACGTCTTCAGGAGTCGCCGGATATCTTCTCTGGACTGTTCTGGACGGGCGAGAAGAGCGTCCAGCTAGGCCTCGCAGACGGTTTCGGTGACACCGACTATGTCGCGCGCGAAATCATCAAGGCGCCCGATGTCGTCGACTACACGGTGAAGGAAAGCATCACCGACCGCGTCGCGAAAAAGTTCGGCGCAGCCGTCGGTAGCGGGGCCGTGCGCGCGATGGCCGCAATCGGGAAGCTGAACCTTCGCTAAGCGAGGGCGTTTCCAGGCGGCGGCCAGCAATCTGGCCGCCGTCTTCTCTCGCTCAAGCCGCCAGAATCAGAAAAATGGCTGGGCGCTTGTGAAGATCGGGCGCAGGTTTTTTCTTCCAGTCGGCAGCTGTCCGGCTCACGATGGTCTCGCTTTCCAGTGTCAGGTCCACGGCAACACAAATAAGCGTCGACGGCGCGCAGGTCGCGATCAGCGTGTCGAGCAGCGCGCGATTCCGATATGGCGTCTCGATAAAAATCTGCGTCTGCTTTCCTTTGCGCGACTGCTGTTCGAGGTCGCGCAGGCGTTTCGCGCGCTCGTTCGCGTCGACGGGCAGGTAGCCGTGAAACGCAAAGCTCTGGCCGTTCAATCCCGACGCCATCAGCGCAAGCAGGATCGAGCTCGGCCCGACGAACGGCACCACCTTCACGCCGCGCTCGTGCGCGCGCCGCACGAGTAGCGCGCCCGGATCGGCGACGGCCGGGCAGCCGGCCTCGGACACGAGCCCGGCATCCGTTCCCGCAAGGACGGGCGCCAGCAACCTGTCGATTTCGCCTGCTGGCGTGTTGACGTTCAGTTCGCGAATCTCGATTTCCTGGATGGGCCGTTCCGTGCCGACTTTCTTCAGGAATGCGCGCGTGGTTTTGGCGTTTTCGCCTATGTAATAGTGCAGGGCGGCCGCGCGGGCGCGAACCGGTGCGGGCAGCACGGCGTCCAGCGCGGCGGCGTCGCCGTCGCCGAGCGTGTTCGGGATCAGATAGAGAACGCCGCTCATCGCACCTCCAGCAGCGGATAGCCCGCAGCGAGCAGCATGCGTGTGAGCGCGATCAGCGGCAGGCCGATCAGCGCTGTCGGATCGTCGGATTCAATTGCGTCGAGTAGCGCAATGCCGAGGCCTTCCGCTTTTGCGCTGCCCGCGCAGTCGTACGGCGTCTCGGCGCGCAGGTAGGCGTCGAGCGCGGCGTCGGGCAGATCGCGAAAGCGTACGCGCGTGACCACGTCGACGGCTTGCGCGTCGCCCGAGCCGCTGTCGAACACGCACAGCGCGCTGTGGAAAAGCACTTCGCGGCCGCGCATGCCTTGCAGTTGCGCCAGCGCTTTTTCGTGCGTGCCGGGCTTGCCGATCTGATGGCCGTCGTAGGTCGCGACCTGATCCGAGCCGATCACGAGCGCTCGCTCGCCAGCGCTGAGTGCGGCTGCGACCGCGCGCGCTTTTGCCTGCGCGAGGCGCAATGCCGTCGTTTCGGGCGATTCGCCCACGAGCGGCGTCTCGTCGATGGCGGGCACGGCGACGTCGAACGGAATGCGCAACCGTTCGAGCAGTTCGCGCCGATACGGCGAACTGGACGCCAGAATCAGGCGGGGCGGGCGTTTGGAGGAATCCGGCATGCTGGAAAAGAACCTTGATCTCTGGGTGAAACTGAAGGTGAAAAGGCGGGGCGCGAACACACTTGCGGGTGCGCCCTTAAGTGTTTGACTCGAAAAGACAAAACGGATATGATTTTGGGCTTTTCATCGGTATGCTTTGCCGAATGGCGCGCCGGATGGGCATCCTGGTGATATCCAGACCGTCTTCCAGCGCCACTAAAACGACGCATAACGACTTACCCGGCTGAAATCCTTGCCGACGCAGGAGCGCACATGACTCAACATCCTGGCAAACCTGCTGGTCTCGTCGACCCGCGTGCACTCGACCTGTTCGAATTTGCCCGCAGTGGACGTCAGGCCGCGGGTACCGTGCGCGTCTCGCAACTGCCGCGCATGTTAAACGAAGTCCCGCAGGAAGCGCCAGACCGCGACACCGCGTTCACCTGGCAAGCCGAAGGGGCGACACAGCCGGAATTGCAGGACGACGGCACCGAGGGTCCGCAGCCGTATCTGAGGCTCGCGATTCACGGCGCCGCATGGCTCGAATGTCAGCGTTGCCTGTCTCCGTACGAGCAGGCGTTCAACGTCGATGCGACTTACCGGATCGTCAATACCGAAGAGGAAGCTGAAGAGTTTCCCCTGGACGAGGATGAAGTCGATGTGATCGTTGGGTCACGCCAGTTCGATCTTGTCGACTTGATCGAAGAGGAATTGCTGCTTTCGTTGCCGCTCGTGCCGAAACACGATGCCTGTCCCGAAGTGCACGAGAGTCTCACCTCGGGCGCCAGCGGGCTGGAAGGCGAAGAGGCCGTCGAAGGAGGAGCTGAAGAGGGTGAAGAGCCCAAACGGCCCAATCCTTTTGCGGCGCTCGAAGGTCTGAAATCGGGCGAATCCGGCGGCAAGAAGCACTGAACAGTTGCATGGGAGCGCGACAGGGCGCGCCGGTCACGATGGTTTAGCCATGTGGCCTATGGCGGTTGCCGTGCCGGGCTGTGTTAGAATTCGGAAAATTTTCAGGAGTTATCATGGCAGTTCAACAAAACAAGAAGTCGCCGTCGAAGCGCGGCATGCACCGCTCGCACGATTTCCTCAACGCAGCGCCGCTGGCTGTTGAGCCGAGCACGGGTGAAGTGCATCTGCGTCACCACGTCAGCCCGAACGGCTACTATCGCGGCAAGAAAGTCGTCAAGACGAAGAACGACTAATCGCCCAGCATCGCGCTCCTTTGGGTTTGACCCATTGGTATTTCGCGTGGCGATCGGCTCGCTTGACATTTTCCCGGTTCATCAAAAAGGCGGCATTCAATTGCCGCTTTTTTGTGCCTGAAATTCGTCGCATTCCATGACTGTAAAGCTCACGATAGATTGCATGGGAGGCGACCACGGCCCGTCCGTGACCGTTCCCGCTGCCGTCAACTTCGTTCGCTCGCACCCCGATGCGCACCTGATGCTCGTCGGCATCGAAAGCGCGATTCGTGCTCAGCTGAAGAAGCTGAAGGCGTCCGACAGTCCGGCACTCACGGTCGTAGCCGCGTCCGAGATCGTCGCCATGGACGATCCCGTCGAAGTCGCGCTTCGCAAGAAGAAAGACTCGTCGATGCGCGTGGCGCTCAACCGCGTCAAGGACGACGAGGCGCAGGCCTGCGTCTCCGCCGGTAACACCGGCGCGCTGATGGCTGTTTCCCGCTATGTTCTTAAAACGCTCCCGGGCATCGAACGTCCGGCGATCGCGTTTGCCTTGCCCAATCCTACCGGCTACACGACGATGCTCGACCTCGGCGCGAACGTCGATTGCGAGCCGCAGCATCTGCTGCAGTTCGCCGAGATGGGGCACGCGCTGGTTTCCGCTGTCGAAGGCAAGGAGCGTCCGAGCATCGGGCTCCTGAATATCGGCGAAGAAGTCATCAAGGGCAATGACACCATCAAGCGTGCGGGCGAACTGCTGCGTAGCAGCACGCTTAATTTCCGCGGCAACGTGGAAGGCAACGATATCTACAAAGGCACCGTCGACGTGATCGTGTGCGATGGCTTCGTCGGTAACGTTGCGCTGAAGACGTCGGAAGGGCTTGCACAGATGCTGTCCGACATCATCAAGGAAGAATTCGGCCGTTCGTGGTTGACCAAGGTGATGGCGGTGCTGGCGCTGCCCGTGCTGCTGCGTTTCAAGAAACGCGTCGATCACCGGCAATACAACGGCGCAGCGCTGCTCGGCCTGCGCGGGCTCGTGATCAAGAGCCACGGCTCCGCCGACGCCTACGCGTTTGAGTGGGCCATCAAACGCGGGTATGATGCCGTCAAAAATGGCGTTCTCGAACGCCTTGCCCGCGCCATGGAGGAGAACGCGGGTTCACTCGAACAGGCGAAGCAAGAGGCCGGCGGCGCGGGTTCCGCGAGCCAGATGGCGAGTCCGGTCGCGGGACCGGTATCCGGACAGCCGGCCGAGCCCTACAGCGCACAATCCTCGAAGACATAATGGCTCAATCCACTACCTATTCCCGCGTGCTGGGCACGGGCAGCTATCTGCCGCCCAACCGCGTTTCCAATCAGGAGCTGGCTGATCGTCTCGCGAAGCAGGGTGTCGAGACGAGCGACGAATGGATCGTAGCCCGCACGGGCATCCATGCGCGTCATTTCGCCGAACCTGATGTCACGACCAGCGACCTCGCGCTGTTCGCGTCGCAACGCGCGATCGAAGCGGCCGACGTCGATCCGCAATCCATCGACCTCATCATCGTCGCCACATCGACGCCGGACTTCGTATTCCCGAGCACGGCGTGCCTGCTGCAGAACAAGCTGGGCATCAAGAACAACGGCGCGGCCTTCGACGTGCAGGCGGTGTGCTCAGGTTTTGCCTATGCCGTTGCGACGGCTGACAGCTTCATCCGAAGCGGGCAACATCGTACTGCGCTGGTGGTCGGTGCTGAAACGTTCTCGCGCATCCTCGATTTCAACGACCGTACCACTTGCGTGCTGTTTGGCGATGGCGCGGGCGCGGTCGTGCTGCAGGCGTCAGACGAGCCGGGCGTGCTGTCCAGCGCGCTGCACGCTGACGGCAGCCATTCGAACATCCTTTGCACGCCGGGCAACGTGAACGGCGGCATCGTGCAAGGCAGTGCGTTCCTGCACATGGACGGCCAGGCGGTCTTCAAGCTTGCCGTCAACGTGCTCGAGAAAGTCGCGGTCGAAGCGCTGCAGAAGGCTGACCTCCGGCCCGAGCAGGTCGACTGGCTGATTCCGCATCAGGCCAATATCCGCATCATGCAGAGCACGTGCCGCAAGCTCGGCCTGCCGCAGGAGCGGATGGTCGTCACCGTGCACGAGCACGGCAACACGTCGGCAGCGTCGATTCCGCTCGCGCTCGACGTCGCCGTTCGCGACGGACGCATCCAGCGCGGTCATAACGTGCTGATCGAAGGCGTCGGCGGCGGCTTTACATGGGGCGCGTCGGTCATCCGTTTCTGACGACCGCGCGCGGCGGCGCCTCGCGCGCCGCTTCAAGTGGCAGCGCACGTCGTGTGCGCGTCACGCACATTTGAACTCATCGAATTGGGGACGATATGAAATTTGCGTTCGTTTTTCCCGGGCAGGGCTCGCAGTCGGTCGGCATGCTCAACGCGTTCGCCGACAATGCGATCGTGCGCGAAACCCTCCAGGAAGCGTCCGACGCGCTCGATCAGGACATCGGCAAGCTGATCGCCGAAGGTCCGGCTGACGACCTGAATCTCACCACCAACACCCAGCCCGTGATGCTGGCGGCTGCTTACGCCATCTTTCGCGCATGGCAGGCGGCAGGCGGCCCTGCGCCTGCAATCGTGGCCGGCCACAGCCTGGGCGAATACACGGCGCTCGTCGCCGCTGGCGCGCTGAAGTTCCGCGACGCCGTGCCGCTCGTGCGTTTCCGCGCGCAGGCTATGCAGAACGCGGTGCCCGTCGGTCAGGGCGGCATGGCTGCGATTCTCGGCCTCGACGACGATACCGTGCGCGAAGTGTGCAAGGAAGCATCGGTGGCGGGTGTCGTCGAAGCCGTCAACTTCAATGCGCCCGCGCAAGTCGTGATTGCCGGTCACAAGGCGGCCGTTGAGAAGGCGTGCGAAGTAGCCAAGGCGAAGGGCGCGAAGCGCGCGCTGCCGCTGCCCGTGTCCGCGCCGTTCCATTCGTCGCTGCTCAAGCCCGCATCGGACCAGTTGCGCGAGTATCTGGCGAGCGTCGACGTGCAGGTGCCGGCCATTCCCGTCGTCAATAACGTCGATGTGGCCATCGTCAACGAGCCGGCTGGCATCAAAGACGCGCTGGTACGCCAGGCGGCCGGCGCGGTGCGCTGGGTCGAATGCGTGCAGTCGATCGGCAGGCAGGGCGTCACGCATGTGATCGAATGCGGTCCGGGCAAGGTGCTCGCGGGGTTGACCAGGCGTATCGACGGCAATCTGGTCGGCGCATCGATCGTCGATCCCGCTTCGCTCGACGAAGTGCTAAAAGTCGTCGCGGCCTGAACGTCTGGTTGAAAGCAGCAAAGAATCGAACAGCCCTGTATGTGCAGGGCACTGTGGAAAGCAACGATGGAAAAGACTCTCGATAAACAGATTGCGATCGTGACGGGCGCTTCGCGTGGCATCGGCCGCGCAATCGCGATCGAACTCGCGCGTCAGGGCGCGATGGTGATCGGCACGGCAACGAGCGAAAGCGGCGCAACGGCAATCACGGACGCCTTCAAGGCCGAGGGCCTGAACGGCCGCGGCGCAGTACTCAACGTCAACGACGCGGCGGCGGCCGAAGCGCTGATCGACGGGACGGTGAAGGAATTCGGCGTGCTCAACGTACTGGTGAACAACGCGGGCATCACGCAAGATCAACTCGCGATGCGCATGAAGGACGACGACTGGGACGCCGTCATCGACACGAACCTGAAGTCCGTGTTCCGTCTGTCGCGCGCGGTGCTGCGCCCGATGATGAAAGCACGCGGCGGCCGCATCATCAATATCACGTCGGTGGTCGGTTCGGCGGGTAATGCCGGCCAGGCGAACTATGCTGCGGCAAAGGCGGGCGTGGCGGGCATGACACGTGCGCTGGCTCGTGAAATCGGCAGCCGCGGCATCACGGTGAACTGCGTCGCGCCGGGTTTCATCGACACCGACATGACCAAAACACTGCCCGAAGAACAGCAAACAGCGCTGAAGGCGCAGATTCCGCTCGGCCGTCTCGGCAGCCCGGAAGATATCGCACACGCCGTGACGTTCCTCGCATCGCCGCAGGCCGGTTATATCACCGGCACGACGTTGCACGTGAACGGCGGCATGTATATGTCGTAATCGAATTCGGTTACTATCCGCGCCTTGAAGCCATTCGAAGTGCGGATTAAACGGCTCTACAGCAACCGTGTGCGTCGCTTTTTTACAGATGCAAACCTGATAAAATGCGCGCACCTGTATTTATGAACTTTTTTCCCTTGGAGGGGTAATGGACAATATCGAACAGCGCGTCAAGAAGATCGTTGCAGAACAACTCGGTGTTGCCGAAGCGGAAATCAAGAACGAAGCATCGTTCGTGAACGACCTCGGCGCTGACTCGCTCGACACGGTCGAGCTGGTGATGGCTCTCGAAGACGAATTCGGCATGGAAATTCCGGATGAAGAAGCCGAGAAGATCACGACGGTTCAGCAAGCGATCGACTACGCTCGCGCTAACGTCAAGGCTTAAGGTCATTCGCGCCTGGCTGGTTGCTTCGGTTGCTGCGAAAAGCGCGGCGTCCGTCGTGCCGGCAGCCTTGTCGCGCCGTCCATCGGTGCAGCGAGGGCAGGCGTCAATGCCAATGCGCATGCGCGCGAGCCTGACGTCGTCGTTCAAGGCGCACTTGTCGATGCAGCAAGGGTCGGCTCTTTCGCCATTGCGCTTACTGGTGCATGTTCTGGCGTCAACGCCAGTGCACCGGTCAGCGTATTCGTCAGCGCCCTGGTCAGCGCGATCGTCAGGTTAAACAGCCACAGGGCTCACAGGGCACTTTCCTGTGCGCTGCTGTGGCTTTTGTTTTGTCATCTATGGAAAAGGGGTTACCGTGAGCCGTCGTCGTGTTGTTGTTACAGGCCTGGGGCTTATTTCGCCTGTTGGCAATAATGTTGCCGACGGCTGGGCCAATCTGGTCGCCGGCAAGTCCGGCATCGCCAACGTCACGAAGTTCGACGCGTCGAACTTCTCCACGCGTTTTGCCGGCGAGGTGAAGGGCTTCAATATCGAAGACTACATCCCCGCCAAGGAAGCCCGCCACATGGATACGTTCATCCATTACGGCGTGGCTGCGGGTTTCCAGGCAATGCAGGACAGCGGCCTCGAAATCACCGAAGCGAACGCGGAGCGGGTCGGCGTGGTGGTCGGCTCGGGCATCGGCGGCCTGCCGATGATCGAAGTCACGCAAACGGAACTGCTGAACCGCGGCCCGCGCCGCATTTCGCCGTTCTTCGTGCCTGCGTCGATCATCAACATGATCTCCGGCCATCTGTCGATCAAATTCGGCCTCAAGGGCCCGAACCTGTCGATGGTGACGGCGTGCACGACCGGCCTGCATTGCATCGGCGAGGCCTCGCGCCTGATCGAGTACGGCGACGCGGACGTGATGATCGCGGGCGGTGCGGAATCGACCGTTTCGCCGCTGGGCATCGGCGGCTTTGCGGCGGCGCGCGCGCTTTCGCAACGCAACGATGATCCGGCGACGGCGAGCCGTCCGTGGGACAAGGACCGCGACGGTTTCGTGCTCGGCGAGGGCGCGGGCGTGATGGTGCTCGAGGAGTACGAACACGCCAAGGCGCGCGGCGCGAAGATCTACGCGGAAGTCAGCGGCTACGGCATGAGCGGCGACGCGTATCACATGACGGCTCCGCTGGAAGACGGCGACGGCGCACGCCGCTGCATGCTCGCGGCGATGAAGAACGCGGGTGTTAACCCTGACTCGGTGCACTACCTGAACGCGCACGGCACGTCGACGCCGCTTGGCGACCTGGCTGAAACCACGGGCATCAAGCGCGCATTCGGCGATCACTCGAAGAAGATCGTCGTCAACTCGACAAAGTCGATGACGGGTCACCTGCTGGGCGGCGCGGGCGGTCTGGAGTCTGTGTTTACGGTGCTGGCCGTGCATCACCAGGTGTCGCCGCCGACCATCAACATCTTCAACCAGGACCCGGAATGCGATCTCGACTACTGCGCGAACACCGCGCGGGAGATGAAGATCGACGTCGCGCTGAAGAACTCGTTCGGGTTCGGCGGCACGAACGGCACGCTGGTTTTCAAGCGCTTCTAAGCATTTGACGGCCATAGCGTCGCGGCCGGCCACGTCGGCGCATGCTTCCGATCCCGCAGTGAACGGCGGACCCTCGCGGCGCATAGCGTTGCGGCGGTCCGCCGCGTTGTATCTGGCGACCACGCTTTTTATCGCCGTTGCCGTATCCGCTGTTTGCATGACGGTCGCCCCCCGTATCGGCGTCGGCAGCTTGGTACTGGCTGCAGCGGCCGTGCTCGCGATTCTGGCGGCGGCGGCGGCCCGTCACGCACGCAATCAGCCGGCTGCCATTAAAATCGGGCCGGAAGGACTGTCTGTCTGGAACCGGGCGGGAATATTACGCGCTCAGGGCCGTATCATCGGATGCAGCCAGTGGAGCGACAGCTTGCTGATGCTGTGCCTGGAAGACGACGGCGGCAAGTTGCATCGGCTTCTGATCCCGGCCGACACGGCCGAACGCGGCGCTTTTCGCGAACTCGCCGTGCTGGCCCGGCATAGCGCGCGCGTCTGAGCGGCCTCGCGGCGCGGCCAGACGCCTTGACGTAAAGACTGTAACGGCTGTTACGGCCGTAACGTGCCACAGTGAGGGGGACGCTACAATGGTGCCCCGCTACACGCGCAAAAGTTAACGGATTTATCAGGTGAGCGAAAAAGAAATAGATCAGGTGCTGGTTGAGCGCGTCCAGAATGGCGACAAGGCCGCGTTCGAGCTGCTGGTCGCCAAGTATCATCGCAAGATCATCCGCCTGATCTCGCGCCTCGTGCGGGATCCCGCCGAGGTCGAGGATGTGGCCCAGGATGCCTTCATCAAGGCATACCGGGCGCTGCCCCAATTCCGCGGCGAGTCCGCGTTCTATACGTGGTTGTACCGGATTGCCGTCAACACGGCCAAGAATTACCTTGCGACCCAGGGCCGGCGAGCGCCCACTTCGACGGAAGCAGATGCAGAAGAAGCTGAAACTTTCTCGGATGCCGACCAACTAAGGGATATCAACACGCCCGAGTCGATGTTGATGAGCAAGCAGATCGCTGAGACGGTCAATGCTGCGATGGCGGTTTTACCGGAAGAGCTGCGCACCGCCATAACTCTTCGTGAAATTGAAGGTCTGAGCTACGAGGAAATCGCTGAAATGATGGGTTGCCCGATCGGCACCGTCAGATCAAGAATTTTCCGCGCTCGCGAGGCCATTGCGGCAAAATTGCGTCCGCTGCTTGACACGCCCGAAGGCAAGCGCTGGTAGCCGCTGTTCATACAGCAGCCAGGCGGGCCTCGCGGACGGCGGCGCAGTCTCTGGGTTAAGTGGTGTCACTACGGGTGTCTGTAAAGATGGGGAGCATCATGGGGTCGGTTTCGATGCCAATGCAATCGAATGCGCAAGCGAACTCGCAAGGCGAGCGTCTGTCTGCTTTTGTCGACGGCGAACTGCTCGACGGCGAGCATCCAAACACAATTCTGGCCGCGCTGGGTCGTGAAGATCGTGCGACATGGTCGTGCTATCACCTGATCGGTGACGCATTGCGTTCCGACGACCTGGCCGTCAGTCCGGCAACGAGCAGCGCGTTTCTGAACGGTTTTGCGGCCCGCTTCGAAAGCGAGGCGCATGTGCTGGCGCCGGTTTCGGTGCCGGCCACGCGCCGTCTGCTGGCGCTGCGCCGCCGGGTCGTTCCGGCGTTCGCAGTGGCCGCTGCCGCGGCGACGCTGACGTGGATCGTGATGCCGCAGCTCTCGGGCGTCGGCACGGGCGTAACGCAGGTCGCATCGGTCGCGCCGCACGCAGACTCGGTGCAGCGCGTGGCGATGGCTTCGATGCCTGCCGCGACCACGGCTGAAGCCAATGTATCGGACGGCAACATCATCCGTGATGCGAGCCTCGACCAATATCTGGAAGCGCATCAACAGTTCGGCCTTCAGCCCGTCGTATCGGGTTCGATGCCGTTGCTCCGCGCGGCTTCTCTGACCACGCAGGGCCACTAGTCTGATGCAGAGTCTGCGGTTGAAAAAAACGACTATTTGGGGACGGCTGCCGGCATTTCTGTTCTGTGCAGCCGTGATGTTGTCCGCCACGTCGCGCACCTACGCGCAAACCGACGACTCTGCCACCCGGCACAGCGCGGCGGAACTGTTGAACCGTGTTCATCAGGCTGCGCAGCAGCAGAACTACGAAGGCACGTTCCTCTATCAGCGCGGCAACTTCGTGCAGTCGTCGCGCATTGCCCACTATGCGACGCGTAACGACGGCGAGTTCGAATCGCTCGAAAGCCTCGACGGCAAGCCTCGCAAGATATTGCGCCATAACGACGAGCTATATACGTTCGTGCCCGAGCGGCATCTGTGCGTCGTCGAAAAACGGCAGAACAAGGACTCGTTCCCGGCGCTGATGTCGGCGAACGGCGAGCAGGTCCTGACCGTCTACGAGCCGAAGATGCTGGGCACGGACCGCGTGGCGGGCATCGAAAGCCAGGTCATCGAACTCGATCCGAAGGACGCGAACCGCTTCGCATACAAGCTGTGGGCCGATACCAAAACGGGGCTGCTGTTACGCGCGCAGACGCTCGACCCGAGCGGTGAGGTGCTCGAGCAGATGTCGTTTTCGCAGATTCGCATTGGCGTGCCCGTGGACAAGGCGTCGATAGCCAGCGGGATCAAGAACACATCGGGATGGACGGTGGTGCGCCCGCCCGTCGAGCCCGTCGATATGGAAGCGCAGGGCTGGCAGATCGCGTCGCCCGTCGCGGGTTTCCGCAAGATTCGAGAGCTGCGCCGGCCGATGGCGGCGCACGATCCGGCCAATCCGCCCATTCCCGTCGACCAGATGGTGTTCTCCGACGGTCTCGCCGCGATCTCGATTTTCGTCGAGCCCGTCGAGAAGAGCACCCGCAAGGAAGGCGCGGGAAGCAGCGGCGCAACGCACGTGCTGGTCAAGCGGCGCGGCGATTTCTGGATCACCTTGCTCGGGGAAGTGCCTCAGACCACGTTGCAGCAATTTGCGGCTGCCATAGAATACAAGCCTTCCAGGTAATCCTTCGGTCCCCTACGACATGACGATTCTTTCGGTGCGCAAATTCTTCGCGGCCGCAGCGCTGATGGCTTGCCTGCCCCTCGTGCCGCATGCGGCGTCGGCGGCGCCTGCTGCCAATCTGCCTGATTTCACCGATCTGGTCGACAAGGTCGGGCCGGCCGTCGTCAACATCCGCACCACGGCGCGCGTCTCCAATAGCACGCGCGGTTTGCCGCCCGGCATGGACGACGGCGATATGTCGGAGTTTTTCCGGCGTTTCTTCGGCATTCCGATGCCTAACTCCCCGCAATCGCCGGGAACGCCGAATTCACCGAATTCGCCACGCGGGGGCAACAACGACCAGGACCAGTCGCCGGATAGCGGCGGCAGCGATTCCGAACAGAACAGCGGCGTCGGCTCGGGCTTCATCCTCTCGGCGGATGGCTACGTGATGACCAACGCGCACGTGATCGACGACGCGGACACGATTTACGTCACGCTCACCGACAAGCGCGAGTTCAAGGCCAAGCTGATTGGCGTCGACGACCGCACCGATGTGGCCGTCGTGAAGATCAACGCAACGAATCTGCCCACGGTGCCGATCGGCGACTCGAACAAGGTGCGCGTCGGCGAATGGGTCGTCGCGATCGGTTCGCCGTTCGGTCTCGAGAACACGGTGACGGCGGGTATCGTCAGCGCGAAGGGGCGCGATACAGGCGACTATCTGCCGTTCATCCAGACCGACGTCGCCGTGAATCCCGGCAACTCGGGCGGCCCGCTGATCAACATGCAGGGCGAGGTAATCGGCATCAACTCGCAGATCTATAGCCGCACGGGCGGCTTCATGGGCATCTCGTTCGCGATTCCTATCGACGAAGCGATGCGCGTGGCCGACCAGCTGAAAACGGCGGGCAAGGTTACACGCGGCCGGATTGCCGTTGCGATCGGCGAAGTAACCAAGGACGTGGCCGATTCGCTCGGCCTGCCGAAAGCGCAGGGTGCGCTCGTCAGCAGCGTCGAGCCGGGCGGTCCCGCCGACAAGGCTGGCGTGCAGCCGGGCGACATCATCCTGAAGTTCAATGGCCACAATGTGGATACGGCGACGGACCTGCCGCGCATGGTCGGCGACACGAAGCCGGGCACGAAGGCGACGATTACGCTGTGGCGCAAGGGCCAGACGCGCGAACTGCCTGTGACGGTGGCCGAAATGCAGCCTGACAAGACGGCGAAGGTCGACCCGAAGAAGGCGCCGACGCCGAAGCCGCGCGCATCGAACGCGCTGGGCGTGGCCGTCAGCGACATTCCGGCCGACCAGATGAAGACGCTCAAGCTGCGCAACGGCGTGCAGGTCGACGCCGTCGACGGTCCGGCCGCGCGTGTCGGCCTGCAGCGCGGCGACATCATTCTGCGTGTCGGCGACACGGATATCACGAGCGCGAAGCAGTTCGACGAAATGACGTCGCATCTCGACCCGTCGAAGATGGTCGCGTTGCTGGTCCGTCGTGGCGAGAACACGCAATTCGTGCCCGTTCGTCCGCGCGCGCAGAAGTAGGCGACGTGGCTGGCGCGGTGGCATCGCTCACGCTCTACGGACGCGCATGGTGCCACCTCTGCGACGACATGCGCACCGCGCTCGCGCCTTTGCTGGCCGAGTTCGGCGCGCGGCTCGAAGTGATCGACATCGATGCCGATCCTTCGCTTGAAGCGCGTTACAACGATTGGGTTCCCGTGCTGGTTCACGAGGGTGTCGAGCTGTGTCATTACCATCTCGACGAAGCGCGGGTTCGTGCGGCGCTGGCGGGGCATGACGCCACGCCGCCGCGTTGAACGCAGCCGTGCGCTTTCGAGAACCCGCAGGGCGAAAGCGGGCACCCAGATAGCACGAATAACGCCCGCTGCCGGTAAGTCCCGCCCGCCGACCCCCTTTTCGGCTAAAATAGATAGGTTTTTCACTTACTTACAAGGCGTGCTCCGCTATCGTCAGAGCGCGCCTTTTTCGCTTGATCGGCACTGAATGGATCATATTCGTAACTTCTCGATCATTGCGCACATCGACCATGGCAAGTCGACGCTCGCCGATCGCATCATCCAGCTTTGCGGCGGTCTGTCGGACCGTGAGATGGAAGCGCAGGTCCTCGACTCGATGGACCTCGAACGCGAGCGTGGCATCACCATCAAGGCACAAACGGCCGCGCTGTCGTACCGCGCGCGCGACGGCAAGGTGTACAACCTGAACATGATCGACACGCCAGGGCACGTCGACTTCTCGTACGAGGTCAGCCGCTCGCTGTCCGCGTGTGAAGGCGCGCTGCTGGTCGTCGACGCGAGTCAGGGCGTCGAGGCGCAGACGGTAGCCAACTGCTACACGGCCATCGAACTGGGCGTCGAAGTCGTGCCCGTGCTGAACAAGATCGACCTGCCGGCTGCGAACCCCGAGAACGCGATCACCGAGATCGAAGACGTGATCGGTATCGACGCAACCGACGCCACGCATTGCAGCGCCAAGACGGGCCTGGGCGTGCAGGATGTGCTCGAAGCGCTGATCGCGAAAGTGCCGCCGCCGAAGGGCAGCGCGGACGAGCCGCTGCAGGCGCTGATCATCGACTCGTGGTTCGACAACTACGTCGGCGTCGTGATGCTGGTGCGCATCGTCAACGGCACGCTGCGTCCGAAAGACAAGATTCGCATGATGGCGACGGGCGCCGAATATCCCGTCGAGCACGTCGGCGTGTTCACGCCTAAGTCGAAAAATCTGGAAGAGCTGTCGGCGGGGCAGGTGGGTTTCATCATCGCCGGCATCAAGGAACTGACGGCGGCGAAGGTGGGCGATACCGTCACCATCGTCAAGCGTCCGGCGGCCGAACCGCTGCCCGGCTTCAAGGAAGTGAAGCCGCAGGTGTTCGCCGGTCTCTACCCCGTTGAAGCCAACCAGTACGACGCACTGCGCGAATCGCTGGAAAAGCTCAAGCTCAACGACGCATCGCTGATGTACGAGCCGGAAGTGTCTCAGGCGCTCGGCTTCGGTTTCCGTTGCGGCTTCCTCGGTCTGTTGCACATGGAGATCGTCCAGGAACGGCTCGAGCGCGAGTTCGACATGGACCTGATCACAACCGCGCCGACCGTCGTCTATGAAGTCGTGCAGCGCGACGGTACGATCCTGACGGTCGAGAATCCGGCGAAGATGCCGGACCCGTCGAAGATCGAAGAAGTGCGCGAGCCGATCGTCACTGTGAACCTGTACATGCCGCAAGACTATGTCGGCTCGGTGATCACGCTGTGCACGCAAAAGCGCGGTTCGCAGATCAACATGCAGTACCACGGCCGCCAGGTGCAGCTGACGTACGAAATCCCGATGGGCGAAATCGTGCTCGACTTCTTCGACCGGCTGAAGTCGGTGTCGCGCGGCTACGCGTCGATGGACTACGAGTTCAAGGAGTATCGCGCGTCGGACGTCGTGAAGGTCGACATGCTGATCAACGGCGACAAGGTCGACGCGTTGTCGGTGATCGTTCACCGTTCGCAGAGCCAGTATCGCGGCCGCGAAGTCGCTGCGAAGATGCGTGAAATCATTCCGCGTCAGATGTATGACGTCGCCATTCAGGCGACCATCGGTGCGCACATCATTGCGCGCGAGAACATCAAAGCACTTCGTAAGAACGTTCTGGCAAAGTGCTACGGCGGCGATATTACGCGTAAGAAGAAGTTGTTGGAAAAGCAGAAGGAAGGTAAGAAGCGGATGAAGCAGGTGGGCTCCGTCGAAATTCCGCAAGAAGCTTTCCTCGCAATTCTGCGCGTCGAAGACAAATAAGACTAAGAACTGGAACCCTATGAATTTTGCGCTGATTCTTTTTGTGCTCGTGATCATTACGGGCGTGGCATGGGTCGCGGACAAACTGGTTTTTCTGCCAAAACGGCGCCGGGCGGCGGAAGCAGCCGTCGCCGAGTTCGACAATCAGCAGGCACGCATAGGCGAACGCTTCGCCGATGAGAACGCGCCCGCCACGCGCGCGCGTCTGCGTGACGAAAAGCTGCGCCAGCCGTGGTGGCTCGAATACACGGCGAGTTTTTTCCCGGTGATTCTCGTCGTATTCGTCGTGCGTTCGTTCGTCGTCGAGCCGTTCAAGATTCCGTCGGGTTCGATGGTGCCGACGCTGCTTGTGGGCGACTTCATCCTCGTCAACAAGTTCGACTACGGCATCCGCCTGCCCATCACGAATACGAAAATCACGGAAGGCCGTCCGCTGCAACGTGGCGATGTCGTGGTGTTCCGCTACCCGAAGGACGAATCGGTCGACTACATCAAGCGCGTGATCGGCCTGCCTGGCGACGTCGTCTCGTACGAAGACAAGCAACTCACGATCAACGGCAAGCCTGTGCCCGAAACACCGCTGCCCGATTACTTCGATGAAGAGCGCATCGGCTATGCGAAGCAATTCGAAGAAGACCTGGATGGGCGCAAGAACCGCATTCTCAATAACCCGGCCGTGCCGCCATTCATCGTCGGCGCGGAAGACTTCCCTTATCGCGATAACTGCAAGTACGACGCGCGCGGTGTCACGTGCAAGGTGCCGCCGGGCAACTACTTCATGATGGGCGACAACCGCGACAACAGCGCCGACAGCCGTTACTGGGGCTTCGCGCCGGACAAGAACATCGTCGGTCGTGCGTTCTTCATCTGGATGAACTTCAGCAATTTGAAGCGCATCGGCGGCTTCCATTGATCGCCACTCGCGCATCGCACGACGATGCGCACTGAACCCGCGCAACATGTCGCGCATCGCGCGCGACGTGTTATCACGCTACTTTAACAACGCGCGGTAACGTCGCTACAACACGCTTTTTCGGCGCCGGGGCTGCGAGGCTGACACTCTCCGCCCCGTGATGCGCCCGCGTTATACTCTGCACATGCCCCTATCTCCGTTGGAAAGCCGTTTGCGCTACGAATTTCGCAATGCGGAATTGTTGCGTCAGGCTTTAACTCACCGCAGTCACAGTGCCACGCATAACGAGCGGCTGGAATTTCTCGGCGACTCCGTTCTGAACTGCGCGGTGGCTGCGCTTTTGTTCCAACGTTTCGGGAAACTGGACGAGGGTGATCTGTCCCGCGTTCGCGCCAATCTGGTCAAGCAACAGTCGTTGTACGAGATTGCTCAGGCCCTGAATATTTCCGAAAGCCTGCGGCTCGGCGAAGGCGAATTGCGCAGCGGCGGTTTCCGCCGCCCATCCATTCTCGCGGACACCCTGGAAGCCATTCTGGGCGCGATCTTTCTCGACAGCGGGTTCGAGGCGGCACAGACGGTCATCAAGCGCCTGTACGTGCCGATTCTCGATCACATCGACCCGCGCACGCTCGGCAAGGATGCGAAGACCTTGCTGCAAGAGTATCTGCAGGGGCACAAGATTCCGCTGCCAACTTACACCGTCGTCGCTACCCATGGTGCGGCGCACAATCAGCAGTTCGAAGTCGAGTGCACGGTGCCCAAGCTGGACGTGAAGGTCTCCGGTTCAGGCGCGAGCCGCCGTGCTGCCGAGCAGGCCGCGGCGAAAAAAGCGCTCGACGAGGTGATGGCGGCGGCGCCCGCCATGGTGGCCAAGCCGAAGCGCTCGAAGAGTTCGCGTGCGGCCAAGCACGCCGAGACGGAAATCGTGCCGGGCGTGACGGGCGTTCAGGCGGCGCTCGATCTGCGTGCGCCCGATACGCGCAGGTCCGATCGGGCATCGCGGGCCGAGGCAAAGCCGGTGACGCCGGAAGTACCGTCGGCCGGACAGGCGGCGGTTGCGGCGCCGCTCGCGGTCATACGCGCGGCGCATGTCGAGTACAGCCAGGAATCCGAGCGTGGCGAAAAGGGTGAGCGCGCCGCGCGTTCGGCAGACAAGCCCGAAGCGGTGCTGAAACTCGCCGAGCGTCCAGCAGAGCGCCAAAGCCAGGACAAGTTCGATCCACCGGCGCGTGCCGCGGAAAAACCACCTGAGAAGCCTGTCGAAAAATCGGCTGACAAGGCGTCGGACAAACCCGCCTACAAGCCCGCGGAAAAGCCTGCCGACAAGCCCGACACCAACACGCGCGGCGCGGACAAAGCCGCATCGCGCGCCCGCGAGGCCGCGCCCGGCGCGAGCGCGGGCGATCTCGAACCCGGTGTCGCCGGCGCGGTGCACACCCGCGTGGCCGATACCGGTCATTGAACGCTATACGACGTGGACGCACTCGATCTGACGCGCGTCCACACGAACCTGCCGTAGTACGAATATGAACGCTCCCACTCCCACTGGTTTTCGCTGCGGCATGGTCGCAATCGTCGGCCGCCCGAACGTCGGCAAGTCGACGCTGATGAATGCGCTGGTCGGCCAGAAGGTCAGCATTACGTCGCGCAAGGCGCAGACGACCCGCCATCGCATCACGGGCATCAACACGATCGACGACGCGCAGTACGTGTTCGTCGACACGCCCGGCTTCCAGACGCGTCACAGCAGCGCGCTGAACCGCTCGCTGAATCGCGCGGTGACGTCGACGCTGTCGTCCGTCGACGCCGTGTTGTTCGTCATCGAAGCAGGCCGCTTCGGTCCCGACGACCAGAAAGTGCTGGACCTGATCCCGAAATCCGCGCCGACGCTGCTCATCGCGAACAAGCTCGACCGCGTGAGCGACAAGGATTCGCTGTTCCCGTTCATGCAGCAAATGAGCGCGCTGCGCGAGTTCAAGGAAATCGTGCCGCTGTCAGCCAAGAACCCTGACGACATCAAGCGCCTGCTGGCGACGGTCAAGCCCTATCTGCCCGAAGGCCAGCCCATCTACGGCGAAGACGATCTGACCGATCGCAGCGAACGCTTCCTCGCGGCGGAAATCCTGCGCGAGAAAGTGTTCCGCTGGACGGGCGACGAACTGCCGTACACGAGCACGGTGCTGATCGACAAGTTCGAGACGGAAGGGCGTCTGCGCCGCATTTTCGCGACGATCCTGGTCGAGCGCGATATGCACAAGGCGATGATCATTGGCCAGAAGGGTGCGAAGCTGAAGCAGATCAGCACGGAGGCGCGCCTCGACATGGAGAAGCTGTTCGACGGCCCCGTGTATCTCGAGACGTTCATCAAGGTGAAGAGTGGCTGGGCGGACAATGAAGCCGGACTCCGCGCCTATGGTTACGAATGACGGCGCACTGGACACCCAATCTGACGCGTGGATGACGCCGCCGAACGACACTCACCCCGACGCCGATCCCGAGGACGCCTCCGCTCACCACGAGCAGCCGGCCTCGTTCGCGCCGCCGCCACGCGCAAAGCCGGCGCGCCCCGCACGTTCGACGAAGCGCAGCGCGCCGCGCCAGGACGGCGATGACTTCGGTGAAGGTGGCGATCACGCCGAAGCCGCGCTGCGCAAGACCTCCGCGCGTCGTTCGTCGCGCGTGCCGCGTGCGCCCGCTTCCGACTTCCGTATCTCCGAGCAGCCCGCGTTCGTGCTGCATAGCTATCCGTATCGCGAGACGAGCCTGATTGTCGACGTGTTGTCGCGCGATCACGGCCGTGTCGCGCTCGTCGCGAAGGGCGCGAAGCGTCCTCATTCCGCGTTGCGCGGCGTGTTGCAGACCTTCCAGCCGTTGTCGCTCGCATGGTCCGGCAAGTCGGAAATGCGCACTTTGACGGGCGCTGAGTGGGTCGGCGGCATGTTGCCGCTCGCCGGCGACGCGCTGTTGTGCGGCTTCTACGTGAACGAATTGCTCGTCAAGTTTCTCGCACGCGAAGATCCGCATCCGCAACTCTTTCATCATTACGTCGTCACGCTGACGCGCCTCGCGCACGATGAGCCGCCCGTGCAGGTGCTGCGTTCGTTCGAGCGCGTGCTGCTGCGCGAAACCGGCTACGCGATGTCGCTCAACCGCACGGTGGCGCGCAAGGCCGTGGTGCCTGAAGGCCGCTATGTGTTCGATCCCGAGCGCGGCGTACGCGAAGCATCCAGCGAGTATCCTTCGAACTGGCCCGTGATCAGCGGGCAGACCTTGCTCGACATGGAGCAGGACGATTACCATCGAGCGCAGACCGTCGCGCAAAGCAAGACGCTGATGCGCTTTTTGCTCAACACCTATCTCGGCGGCGCGCCGCTCGCGACCCGCCAGATCCTGATCGACCTGCAGAATCTATGAGTTTCTTTCTGACTTCTCCGACTGTGATCGACCTCGGCGTGAACATCGATCACGTCGCCACGCTGCGCAACGTGCGCGGCACGTCCTATCCCGACCCGATCCGCGCCGCGTTGCAGGCTGAAGAAGCGGGGGCCGATGCGATCACGCTGCATCTGCGCGAAGACCGCCGTCATATCGTCGATGCCGACGTGCGCGCGCTACGCTCGCAACTGAAGACGCGCATGAACCTCGAATGCGCCGTGACGCAAGAGATGCTCGACATCGCATGCGAGGTGCAGCCGCACGACGTGTGTCTCGTGCCGGAAAAGCGTCAGGAACTGACGACGGAAGGCGGCCTCGACGTGGTCGGCCATTTCGAGTCGGTGCGTGCCGCATGCAGGCAGTTGGCTGACGCGGGCTCGCGCGTATCGCTCTTCATCGATGCCGACGAAGCGCAGATTCGCGCCGCGCACGAAGCGGGCGCGCCCGTGATCGAACTGCACACGGGCGCTTACGCGGAAGTGCACGACGCGAGCGAACAGCAGCGCGAGTACGAGCGCATCGTGCGCGGCGTCGAGTTCGGCGCGTCGCTGGGGCTGAAGGTCAACGCGGGTCATGGCCTGCATTACACGAACGTCCAGCAGATCGCGGCGATCGAAGGCATCGTCGAACTGAACATCGGCCACGCAATCGTCGCGCATGCGATCTTCGCGGGCTGGGACAATGCAGTGCGCGAGATGAAGGCGATCATGGTCGCCGCGCGTCTCGCGGCTCGTGCCTGACTCAGCAGGTCAAGCAACATACATAACGGATAGCGACGGTACACGTATGGCGATCTACGGCATTGGCACCGACGTCGTTCAGGTAAGCCGCGTAGCGGCGGTAATGGAGCGCACCAACGGCCGCTTCGCCGAGAAAGTGCTCGGCCCTGAGGAACTGCGCATCTATCACGCCCGCAATGCACGCTCGCAAGTGCGCGGCCTCGCGTTTCTCGCGACGCGCTTCTCCGTCAAGGAAGCGTTCTCGAAAGCGATCGGACTCGGCATGCGCTGGCCGATGACATGGCGCGCGTTGCAGACGCTGAACGAACCGAGCGGCCGTCCGATGTGCGTCGCGTCGGGTGAACTCGCCGACTGGCTCGCCGAGCGCGGGATCACGTCCCAGGTGACGTTGTCCGACGAGCGCGATTACGCGGTGTCGTTCGTGATTGCCGAGACGGCTGATCCTTCCGTCTGATTTCTTTCGACGCGGCGCGAACACTGCACCGCGTTCTTCCTTTTCCTTCACGAACCCGATGAAACTGACTCCTGGCCCGGTGATGCTCGACGTCGTCGGCAAGACCTTGAATGCCGACGACGAGCGCCGCCTCGCGCATCCGATGACGGGCGGCGTGATCCTGTTCGCGCGCCACTTCGAAAGCCGTGCGCAACTCGTCGCGCTGACAGACGCGATCCGCAACATACGCGACGATCTGCTGATCGCCGTCGATCACGAAGGCGGCCGCGTGCAGCGTTTTCGCACCGACGGCTTCACGGTGCTGCCCGCCATGGGCAAGCTCGGCGCGCTGTGGGACGACGACGTGCTGCGCGCGACCAAGGTGACGACGGCCGTCGGCTATGTGCTGGCGTCCGAGCTGCGCGCGTGCGGTATCGACATGAGCTTCACGCCCGTGCTCGATCTGAACTACGGCCACTCGCAGGTGATCGGCGACCGCGCGTTCCATCGCGATCCGCGCGTCGTGACGATGCTCGCGAAGAGCCTCAATCACGGCCTCGCGCTGGCGGGCATGGCGAACTGCGGCAAGCATTTTCCGGGGCACGGGTTTGCTTCGGCGGATTCGCACGTTACCGTGCCCGTCGACGAACGGACGCTCGACGAGATTCTCGGTGAAGACGTCACGCCATATGACTGGCTCGGGCTGTCACTCGCGTCGGTGCTGCCGGGGCATGTGATCTATCCGAAGGTCGACAGCAAACCGGCGGGTTTTTCGCGCGTGTGGATTCAGGACATCCTGCGCACCCGGCTCGGGTTCGAGGGCGCGATTTTCAGCGACGATCTGTCGATGGAAGCCGCACGCCAGGGCGGCACGCTGACGCAAGCCGCGACCGCCGCGCTCGAAGCAGGCGTCGATATGGTGCTGATCTGCAATCAGCCCGACGAGGCGGGCAAGGTGCTCGACGCGCTGAGCTTCATGCCGTCGGAGGAATCGAGGCAGCGTCTGGAACGGATGCGGCCGCGCGGCGACGCGCTATCGTGGACGGCGCTGCTGGACGAGCCGCAGTATCGGCAGGCACAGGCGTTGTTGCGCGAGGCGTTCGCGCGCTGATTCGCCTCGTGCGGTCGAAATGAAAAAGGACGGGGCCAGTCGGAACCCGTCCTTTTGCTTTCGTGACGCGCGACTTCAGTTCAGGCGCATGCGCTGCAGCTTGTTGTACAGCGTCTTTGGACTGATGCCGAGCAGTGACGCCGCGCGATGCCGCGTCCCGCCGACGGCATCGAGTGTCGCGCGAATCAGCATTTCCTCGACGTCGGCGAGCGGCGTGCCGACAGTGACCTGCACCCGGCCGCCGTTCAGATCGCGCCCGCCCGCGCCGTTGCCTTCGTCGGCGCGCAGCGTCTCCAGCACGTCGCCGGAGGCGTGATACGCGCGCCGCACGCGGTCCTGCAACTCGCGCACGTTACCCGGCCATTCATACGCAAGACATTCGCGCACGAAACTCGGCCCGACCAGCTTCGTCGCATCCGCGACGCCGCGCGCGTTGGCCTCGTCGTTCAACTCGTCGACGAGCGCCTGCGCGAACAGCGCTGGATCGTCGCCGCGCTCGCGCAGCGGCGGCAGCGACAGCGCGGCCGCTTCGAGACGCAGGCCGAGATCCTGGTGCAGCGTGCCCTCGGCAACGGCCGAGCGCGGCACCTTGCGCGTCGATGCGATCAGGCGGAAGTCGGTCGCCACCTGATTCGTGCCGCCGACGCGCATGAAGGTTTGCGAATCGAGTGCGCTCAGCAGCGCTTCCTGCTGCGCGCGCGGCAGCATCGTGATTTCGTCGATGAAGAGCGTGCCGCCGCTCGCCTGTTCGAAAAGTCCGGGCTCGCGTTGCTCCGCGCCGCCGAACGCGCCGCGTTCATGGCCGAACAGCAGACTGTCGAGCGGCCGGCCGCCCGCGACCGCTTGTGCCGAGCGGCAGTCGAGCACGACGAACGGGCCTTTGCGGCGCCGGCTCATCTCGTGCAGCGTGCGCGCGGCGACTTCCTTGCCGGTGCCCGCTTCGCCCGAAATCAGCACGGCCGCTTCCGTCGGCGCAACGTGTTCGATCGAATCGTAGATATGCTGGATCGCGCCGCTGCGACCGATCATCGGTCCAAACCGGCCCATGCGGCGCAGCCTGGCGCGTAGCGCCTGCACTTCCTCTGTGAGTTCGTAGGGACGCGGGATGCGCGCCAGCAGGCTGCGCAGGCGCGGAATGTTGACGGGCTTGAGCAGGTAGTCCCAGATGCCGTGGCGCAAGCCTTCGATCGCGCTTTCGACCGTCGCATTGCCTGTCATCACGATCACGGGCAACGCGCCGCCGGGCGGCTGCGCGGGCAGATGCTGGAGCAAATCGAGGCCGCCGCCGTCGGGTAGATTCAGGTCGACCAGCACGACGTCGGGGATGAAGCGTGTCAGGGCTGCGCGTGCTTCGGAGAGCGTGATCGCGGTGTCGACTGAAAAACCGTCGGCGGCGAGAATCGCGGACAGGCCTGACAGGCTATTAGGATCGTCTTCGACAATCAGGGCATGTGGCATAACGAGCGCAACTTTTCAGATGGACGGATGCCCGACGCACGCGGCTCGCCGTAGGCGGTGCCGCACGCACGGGCGCTGCTTTATGAGTGAGCTTGAGCGGCCAATGCTCCCGGTAGGCGTGGCGGGCTGGACGCGACCCCGATCAGAAGGGCCGGTTGCTGTCGAAAAAACGTCGCACTTCGAGCTCGGCTTCGTCGCGGGTCTTGCCATAGCGCTCCTGGATCAGACCCGCCAGCTTGTCGGCGCGGCCTTCTGCCTTGGTCAGTTCGTCGTCCGTAAGTTCGCCCCACGCGGTTTTCGCCTTGCCGATCATCTGTTTCCACTTGCCTTCAGCGATATCGTTGTTCATGACACACCTCCCGTATTTTCCGATGCGCGAAAGCCTTAAAAGGCCTGAACTATTCGATAAGCAGAATGCGTGCCAAACCGGCTAAGCCTGCAAAAGCGAGCCAGCGTGGGCTAGAAACAGTGGCCATGCGAGCCGGCCTGGCAAAATTGCATGACTGGCCGGTAAAGTTTTCCACTACCATACACGGTCGCGAAAAAAAGAAAAAGCGCCCCGGAGGGCGCTTTCAAAATTCAAAAACCCTGAGTCGACTCAGGGCTTAAGACGAATGCAATGCGGCGCTATTCAAATTTATGCGCGGCTGCGGTATTCGTTGGTACGCGTGTCGATTTCGATCTTGTCGCCGATGTTGCAGAAGAGCGGCACTTGCAGTTCGAAGCCGGTGTTCAGCTTGGCCGTCTTGAGCACCTTGCCCGACGACGTGTCGCCCTTGACAGCCGGTTCCGTGTAGATGATTTCACGGACCAGCGTGGTGGGCAGTTCGACCGAGATTGCCTTCTCGTTGTAGAACACGACTTCGCAAGCCATGCCGTCTTCGAGGTAGTTCAGCGCGTCGCCCATCATTTCGGCTTCGACTTCGTACTGGTTGTAGTCGGCGTCCATGAACACGTACATCGGGTCGGCGAAGTACGAGTACGTGACTTCCTTGCGGTCCAGCACGACGACGTCGAATTTGTCGTCCGCCTTGTACACGGTTTCCATGCCCGCGCCCGTCAGCAGGTTCTTGAACTTCATCTTGACGACGGCGGCATTGCGGCCCGACTTGTTGTATTCGGCCTTCTGCACGACCATCGCGTCGGTGCCGATCATCACCACGTTGCCGGTGCGGAGTTCTTGAGCGATCTTCATAAAACTGTCCTGTACGAAATAAGGTGCTTCAACTTTTTGCTCAACGGCATACGGCGTAAGCGGGTTCGGCGCCGACGCGCGCTTGACAACCCCCGGTTGACCACCCTTTTGAGCGGCCTGAAGGCGGATCGAGCAGGAGTGCGCGGTGAGCGGGGCCGGTGCTTGCCGGAACGGCGCCGATATTCCCTGACGCCTTGTTCCGTGCTTCGTCCGTCTGCTTCTTTTACCCGAAGCGGGCGCGTACGCGTGTGACACTGACCGACACAGCCGTGAAGACAGACTCTCGGTCCGCCGCCGTCTGGCCGCCGTGCCGCGCTTGCGTCGTCGGCCGTTGGATAACCGCTTATTTTAACTGACTTTTTGCGAATCCGGCGAGATTTCCGGCGAGATCGCCGATCGACGCGAGTTCGCGGGCCCAGTCGGCTGCGCGCGCGTCGAGCAGCCGACGGTGGCGTTGCAGATCGGCCCAGTCGGGCGTGCCGTTGCCGTTCCAGGCATGCCAGAAACGGCCGAGCGCGGCGCGGGCGGTGGCGGGAAGGCCGTGCGCGTAGTGCGCGAGGGCGGCGTCGAGCTTCGGCAGATGGGCGTCATCGGCCTGCGGGTAGATGTGCCAGACGAACGGCCGCGCGGCCCATTGCGCGCGTACGAATGAATCCTCGCCGCGCACGAAATTGATATCGCTCGCCCACAGCAGTTCGTCATAGCCGGGCTGGTCGGTGAATGCGAGCGCGTGCGCACGCAGGCTGCCGCGCGCTCGATGCGTGCCCGCCGCGAACGCCGGCAGGCTGAAGAACCGCGCGACTGCCCCCGAAATACGGCCTTCGGGCACGAGCAGCACGATTTCGCGTTCGGCGTCGCGCCACTGCTCGAGCAGGCTGTCGACGGCAGGGTTCTCATACGCGAACAGCGAGACGACGGTGGCCTCGCTGGACGGCGGCGCGCTGCCTGTCTTCGTTTGCCACCAGGCGGCGCGCGCGTCGGCTGACGATTCGAACGCCGCGCGGCGCGCGTCGAGATCGCGTTCCTTCAGCACGCCGCCCGTGCCCTCGCCGAGCCCCGGGAAGAAAAATGTCTTGTTCAACGCGTGACGGGGATGCGGCGACGGCCGCAAATGAAAATCCGCGACCCAGTCCTCGCCGCTCAGATACTCGAGATTGAACCAGACGGGCACGGGCTCGCGCCGCGCCATCGCTTCCACGTACACGTGCGGCAGTTCGCACGCGAACGCCTCGATCACGACGTTGGCGACCTGCAGCGTATCGCCCGCGTGCGCCGGCTCGTGCCAGTGCTCGACGACGATGCCGTCCACCGTCTGCCGCGCGCTTTGCACATCGACGGATGCGTTGAGCTTGTGAAACGCGTGCAGATCGTCGACGAACAGACGCACCTGCCAGCCATGTTCGCTCGCGAGTTGCCGCGCGAGCCGCCAGCAGACGCCGATGTCGCCGAAGTTGTCGATCACTGCGCAGAAAATGTCGCACGCGATCGTCGACGGCTGCAACGCTTGAGTGGGAGCGGAAGACATGATGGCGCCGCCTGGGTTCGGGCGTGGACGGAATGTTCTAAACTGGCGATTCTAAAGCACATCACCCACATGACACGCCGTCCGTATGCGGCGTCCAACCCGATTCTGCATGACCCGATCCGATTCCTCTCCCGCAGCCGGTGCCGCCGTGAAACCCGGCGCGGCCGAAGCCGTCGCCGAAGACTTCGACCCGAAGAAGGTGCTGCGCCAGTTGCCGCACATGCCGGGCGTCTATCGCTACTACGATGCGCAGGGCGCGGTGCTGTACGTGGGCAAGGCGCGCGACCTGAAGAAGCGCGTGTCGAGCTACTTCACCAAGACGCTGCTGTCACCGCGTATCGCGATGATGGTCACGCGGATCGCAAAGATCGAAACGACGGTCACGCGGTCCGAAGCCGAAGCGCTGTTGCTCGAGAACAATCTGATCAAGGCTTTGGCGCCGCGCTACAACATCCTGTTTCGCGACGACAAGTCATATCCGTATCTGAAGCTGACGGGTCATCAGTTCCCGCGCATGGCGTACTACCGCGGTTCGGTCGACAAGAAGAATCAGTATTTCGGACCGTTCCCGAGCGCGTGGGCTGTGCGGGAGAGCATTCAGATCCTGCAGCGCGTGTTCCAGTTGCGCACGTGCGAGGACTCGGTGTTCAACAATCGCACGCGGCCGTGTTTGCTGCATCAGATCGGACGATGCACGGCGCCGTGCGTCGCCGCGATCAGCGAAGAGGACTATGCACGCGATGTGTCGAACGCGTCGCGCTTCCTGCTCGGACGGCAGTCGGAGGTGATGAAGGAACTCGAGCAGAAGATGCACGCGTTTGCCAGCGAACTGAAGTTCGAGCAGGCAGCGGCCGTGCGCAATCAGATGAGTTCGCTGTCGACAGTGCTGCATCAGCAGGCCATCGAAGTGGGCGGCGAGAGTGACGTCGATATTCTGGCCGTCGTCGCGCTTGGCGGGCGCGTGTGCGTGAACCTCGCGATGGTGCGCGGCGGCCGGCATCTCGGCGACAAGGCGTACTTTCCGACGCACGTCGAAAGCGCGTTGACAGCCGAAGAGGGCGGTCTCGACGATGGCGATGAAATCGTCCGGGCCGAGCCCGCGACAGTGATCGGCGTCGAGGCGGAGCTGGGCGAGGAGTCTGATGAAGTCGTGAGTATCGGTGAAGACTCGGACGAAGACCCGGACGAAAACTCGCCGGAGGAAGGCAGCGAAGAGCTAGAAGTCGCTAGCGGCGCAGATGCAGATACCGACACCGCCGTCGGCAAGAAGCCGCGCCGCATGCCCGGCATCGAATCGGAAGTGCTCGAAGCGTTTATTGCCCAGCACTATCTGGGCAATCGCGTGCCGCCCGTGCTCGTGGTCAGCCACGCCCCCGCGAGCCGCGAACTCGTCGATCTGCTGATCGAGCAGGCCGGGCACAAGGTCACGCTGTTGCGCCAGCCGCAAGGCCAGAAGCGCGCCTGGCTCGCGATGGCCGAGCAGAACGCGAAGATCGCGCTCGCGCGGCTATTGTCGGAGCAAGGCTCGCAGCAATCGCGTACGCGCGCGCTCGCCGACACGTTGTCGCTCGAATGCGAAGACCTGGCGCATCTGCGCATCGAATGCTTCGACATCAGCCATACGATGGGCGAAGCGACGCAGGCGTCGTGCGTCGTCTATCACCATCACAAGATGCAGTCGTCCGAGTACCGGCGTTACAACATCACGGGCATCACGCCCGGCGACGACTACGCGGCGATGCGTCAGGTGCTCACGCGCCGCTACGAGAAGATGGTCGCGCAGGCCGCGGCAAACGCGAACGACGAAGCAGCCGAGCTGCAACCCGAAGCCGCCGCCGATCCGGCCATCGCGCCGGAAGGCGCGGAACCCGTTGCCGCGGGCGGGCAGCTGCCGAACATCGTACTGATCGACGGCGGCAAAGGGCAGGTCGAGATCGCGCGCCAGGTATTCAACGAACTCGGGCTGGACCTCGGCATGCTGGTCGGTGTCGCGAAGGGCGAAGGGCGCAAGGTTGGTCTCGAGACGCTCGTGTTCGCGGACGGTCGCTCGTCGCTCGAACTCGGCAAGGAAAGCGCGGCGCTGATGCTGGTTGCGCAGATCCGCGACGAAGCGCACCGTTTCGCGATCACGGGCATGCGCGCGAAGCGCGGCAAGACGCGCCAGACGTCGCGGCTCGAAGAACTGGAAGGCGTCGGCGCGAAGCGGCGTCAGCGGCTGCTGGCGCGCTTTGGCGGCTTGCGCGGCGTGGTGGCGGCGAGTATCGACGATCTCGCGAGCGTCGAGGGCATTTCGCGCGCGCTCGCCGAGCAGATTTATCGACAGTTGCATTGAACGCGTCCGTGTCTGCGTACGCCGCCGCGCCGTGCGCCCGAGCCTTGCTTGTGGCTCGCCCGGTGAAGCGGCACAATTGCATCTCTTATCTCAGAACGTAGCGCCTGCCCATGCCGTTTAATTTCCCGATCTTCCTGACGTGGCTGCGGATAGTGTTGATTCCGCTCGTCGTGGGCGTGTTCTATTTGCCGGACATGATGCTAAGTCCCGCGCACCGCAATCTGGCCGCAGCGACGATATTCATCCTCGCCGCGCTGACCGACTGGTTCGACGGCTTTCTCGCGCGTAAGTGGAACCAGACGTCGGCGTTCGGCGCGTTCCTCGATCCCGTCGCCGACAAGCTGATGGTGACAGCCGCCTTGCTCGTGCTGGTCCAGTTGTCGCGCCTGGATTCGGCGATCGCGCTTGTGATCGTCGGCCGCGAGATCGCGATTTCGGCGCTGCGTGAATGGATGGCGCAGATCGGCGCATCGAAGAGCGTCGCGGTGAATTCGCTCGGCAAGTTCAAGACGGCCTGCCAGATGACAGCGATTCCGATGCTGCTGTTCTATGGTCCGCTATCGCTCGGCGTGTTGTCGATCGACACGCGCGTGTGGGGTTTGTGGCTCATCTATCTCGCCGCATTCCTCACGATCTGGTCGATGCTGTACTACATGAAGCTTGCGTGGCCGCAGATCCGCGAGCGCGGTGGGATGGCGTGACGCAGAGGTTGATGCGCAGTGTCCGCACGATGCGTCAGTAGAATTTTCAATCTCTCGTACAAAAAGAGTTGACACGGTTCGGCGGCTTCTACATAATCTCGTTTCTCCGGTGCACGCGCTACTAAACAGCGCGAAACACTAGGAAGCAGTAGAAGCAAAACGCGGGAGTAGCTCAGTTGGTAGAGCGCAACCTTGCCAAGGTTGAGGTCGCGAGTTCGAGACTCGTCTCCCGCTCCAGATTTTGAAGCAGCGTTTTGCGGCAAGCAGTCAGCAGGGCGTTGTGAAGCAGTAAAGCGCAGGTTCATGCGGGAGTAGCTCAGTTGGTAGAGCGCAACCTTGCCAAGGTTGAGGTCGCGAGTTCGAGACTCGTCTCCCGCTCCA
>NZ_JAGUUD010000068.1:0-46891 GCF_020177535.1 Paraburkholderia sp. XV
GGCAAAGAAAAGTAGGTGCCGCCCCGCACAGGGGCGACGCGTGAAGCGCGCTAACAATTCGCGGATGCCAGCGCAAAGCCCGAAACCGTCGATGCCAGCGCAAAACCCGAAACCGCGGATGCCAGCGCAAAGCCCAAAAACGCAAACGGCGCATCCCGCGCCATCCCGCTCACGCAGCAAAAACCCCAAAAACCAAACCCCCCAGACCAAACCCCCCAGACCAAACCCCAAAAAGCCCGGCCCGCAGGGCCCCCAATTGCACGTTTCCGGCATTGCCGCTATAGTCTCTGGCATGGCACTTTCCAAGTTCCCCTTCCTGTCTCTTCAAGCCGGCAAGCTACTACGCTCGCTAGCTCTAGCGCGCCTGCCGCGCTGATCGTTTTCGCCCTCCGTCTGCCTCGTTCGTTGTTTAGCGTCGCCTGCGGTGGTGGCGCAAACACTCGAATTCCGTTTTCCAATTCAAACTGACCGAATCCCCCTGGAGACCCGAGATGGCAGACAAGCTCATCATTTTCGATACGACGTTGCGTGACGGCGAACAATCGCCCGGTGCGTCGATGACAAAGGAAGAAAAGATCCGTATCGCGAAGCAACTCGAACGGATGAAAGTCGACGTGATCGAAGCAGGCTTCGCCGCCAGCTCGAACGGCGACTTCGACGCGATCCACACGATCGCCGGCATGATCAAGGACAGCACCATCTGCTCGCTCGCTCGCGCGAACGACAAGGACATCCAGCGCGCCGCCGACGCCCTGAAGCCCGCCGACCACTTCCGCATCCACACGTTCATCGCGACGTCGCCGCTGCACATGGAAAAGAAGCTGCGCATGACGCCCGACCAGGTGTTCGAGCAGGCGAAGCTGGCCGTGCGTTTCGCGCGCAAGTTCACGAATGACGTCGAATTCTCGCCGGAAGACGGCAGCCGCTCGGACATGGACTTCCTGTGCCGTGTGCTCGAAGCCGTGATCGCGGAAGGCGCGACGACCATCAATATCGCCGACACCGTCGGCTACGGCGTGCCGGAACTGTACGGCAACCTCGTGAAGACGCTGCGCGAACGCATTCCGAACTCCGACAAGGCCGTGTTCTCGGTGCATTGCCATAACGACCTCGGCATGGCCGTCGCGAACTCGCTGGCAGGCGTGCAGATCGGCGGCGCGCGTCAGGTGGAGTGCACGGTCAACGGTCTCGGCGAACGCGCGGGCAACACGTCGCTCGAAGAAATCGTGATGGCAGTGCGCACGCGCAAGGACTACTTCGGCCTCGACCTCGGCATCGACACGACGCAGATCGTGCCGGCATCGAAGCTCGTCTCGCAGATCACGGGTTTCGTCGTGCAGCCGAACAAGGCGGTTGTCGGCGCGAACGCGTTTGCGCACGCATCGGGCATCCACCAGGACGGCGTGCTGAAGGCGCGCGACACCTACGAAATCATGCGCGCGGAAGACGTGGGCTGGACCGCGAACAAGATCGTGCTCGGCAAGCTCTCGGGCCGCAACGCGTTCAAGCAGCGTCTGCAGGAACTGGGCATCTCCCTCGACAGCGAAAGCGAACTGAACCTCGCGTTCCAGCGCTTCAAGGAACTCGCCGACCGCAAGTCCGAGATCTTCGACGAAGACATCATCGCAATCGTCACGGAAGAATCGGCCGAAGCGCAGGAAAAGGAGCATTACAAGTTCGTGTCGCTGTCGCAGCACTCGGAAACCGGCGAGCGGCCGCATGCGCGCATCGTGTTCTCGGTCGCGGGCAAGGAAGTGGTCGGCGAAGCGAACGGCAACGGCCCCGTCGACGCGACGCTGAACGCGATCGAAACGGAAGTGGGCAGCGGTTCGGAACTGCTGCTGTACTCGGTCAACGCCATTACGACGGGAACGCAGGCGCAAGGCGAAGTGACCGTGCGTCTGTCTAAGGCGGGGCGCATCGTGAACGGCGTGGGCACTGACCCGGATATCGTCGCCGCATCGGCGAAGGCATATATCTCGGCGCTGAACCGTCTGTATGCCGGACACGATAAGCTGAATCCGCAACGCTCGGAAATCTGATCGGCGTTTGTGCGGTTGATCGTAGTCAGAAAAACCCCGCTGCGGCGGGGTTTTTCTTTGCGACTGCGACAGGAAAAGTCATGAAAAAGCCGCCTCGCAAGGCGGCTTTCCGATTTGCGCCGAAGCAACTCAGAACAAGCTGCGGCGATCCGGATCATGCAAGGGATCAGGCGTCTTTTGAGTCAGACGCAGGATGCCCTGATCATCGAAATAGAAGCTGTACATCATGTACCAGACGTTGTCTTCCAGATAGCGGTACGTCCACACTTCGCGCTTCATCAGCGGGAAATAGTTCGTTTCGACCGGGCGTCCGAAGTTGACGAGCACGTCGTCGCGCGTCCATTTGCCGATCTCCGCGCGATAGAACTCGTTCGGCTGCAGCACCTGGCGCACGTTCACGATCTTGCCCGAGGCGTCGACGTCGGCGGCCGTGGTGGTTTCGCCCATCGGCTGCGTCGGCCACATCAGGCGCTTGCCGCCGTTGGGCAGGTCGTACACTTCGCGCGGCGGACCGAGGCGGGCGACGATCGTCGACTGATCCGCGCCCGCCTGATAGTTCTGCCAGGGCTGCGCGCAGCCAGCGAGCAACACGGCGCAGGCAAGAACGGCCAGCGCGCCGCGCGCCGGGCGCCCGAACGAAAGGCGGTTGAACATGACACCTCCGGTGGTGTTCGATGAGTGGTTGTTGTTCCAGGCTGATATTTTGACACGCGCCACGTCAAAAGATTTTCGGGCATTCGCCCGGCGGAACGGGCCTTCGCGCGCGATTCGCTTGCTTGAGCCCCGCGCGCCGTCCTATGATCCGCGCTTCGATCGACAGATGAGACGCTGATGAAAGCAAAGTGGGCAAAGGCGATGGCGACCGCGATGATGCTGGCGGCGACGGTTCCAGCCGCCAATCTGCATGCGCAAGGCGCGCCGGCTGGCGCGCCGATCCGTATCGCGATGATCGAAGGCATGTCCGGCCCGTTCGCGAACGCGGGCGCGGCTGTCGAGCGAAACCTGCGATTCGGCGTCGAAACGGTCAACGCGCGCGGCGGCGTGAAGCTCGCGGACGGCGCGCATCCGCTCGAACTCGTCGTGCTCGACAGCAAGGGCAGCGCGGAAGAGGCGCTCGTGCAACTGCGCGCAGCCGCCGACAAACACATCGGCTTCATCGCGCAAGGCAACAGCTCGGCCGTGGCGGCCGCCTTGCTGACGGCGATCGACAGGCAGAACACGCGCGAGCCGGACAACCGCGAGCTGTTTCTGAACTATTCCGCCGACGACCCGGCGCTCACCAACGCGAATTGCAGCTTCTGGCATTTCCGCTTCGACGCGCATGCCGGCATGCGGATGGACGCGCTCGCCGATGTCATCCAGCGCGACAAGTCGGTGAAGAAGGTCTATCTGCTGAATCAGGACTACAGCTTCGGACATGACGTGAGCACGCTGGCGCGGGCGGCGCTCGTCGCGAAGCGGCCGGACGTCGCGGTGGTCGGCGACGAGTTTCATCCGATCGGCCGCGTGAAGGATTTCGCGCCGTACATCGCGAAAATCCGCGCGAGCGGCGCCGATGCCGTGATTACGGGCAACTGGGGCAACGATCTGACGCTGCTCGTGAAGGCGGCGCGCGAGCAAGGCCTCGACACGAAGTTCTACACGTTCTACGGCAACAGTCTGGGCGCGCCGGCCGCGCTCGGCGACGCGGGCGTCAAGCGCGTGATCGCCGTGGCCGAATGGCATCCGAACGCGGGCGGCGCGGCGTCGGACGCGTGGTACGCGTCGTTCCGGCAGCGTTTCCCGGCTGCGCCGGACGATTACCCGGTGCTGCGCATGCCGCTGATGATCGAGATGCTGGCGGCGGCGATGGGCCGTGCGGGCAGCGCGCAGCCGGAGAAGGTCGCGAAGGCGCTCGAAGGGATGAAATACGACAATGGTTTTCATGCGTCGTGGATGCGCGCCGACGACCACCAGCTGATCCAGCCCCTTTACGTGATGGAGATGGACAAGGCAGGGACGCCGGGCGTCCATTTCGACAACGAAGGCTCGGGTTACGGCTTCAGAACGGTGCTGGCGCTGCCGCCCGAGCGCACGGTGCCGCCTGCGACGTGCCGGATGAGGCGGCCCTGAGCCGGTGTGAAAGTCCGGCCGTGGGCGGGTTCAGGCCGGCCGGGCGCGCGGCCCGAAACGGCGGGGTTCGCCCGATGAACACGCTGTGCTACAATACGCGACTCGTTTTGTTGTAACCCACGGCACGGCCTTTCTTCCGTGACCGCCTGTCGATTCAAAGGAAATCAACATGTCCGTAGCTGAAACCACCAAGAAATCCGACGTCGTCGCGCAATTCGCACGCGCTGCTAACGACACCGGCTCGCCCGAAGTTCAGGTCGCTCTGCTGACCACGCGCATCAACGAACTGACGGTCCACTTCAAGGCCCACACGAAGGACCACCACAGCCGCCGCGGTCTGCTGCGCATGGTGAGCCGTCGTCGCAAGCTGCTCGACTACCTGAAGGGCAAGGACGCTGATCGTTACCGCGCTCTGATCGAGAAGCTGGGTCTGCGTAAGTAATCCGGCGCATCGGACTTTCTGTCAGCAAGATGCCTGTGTCAGTTCCGCTGATACAGGCATTTTGTTTTTCAACGGTGCGCTTCGTGTGAGGTTTGCCGTTGATACCGCCCGTGAGGCGTGCCGGTTGCGCCGCGGGTAAAACGAAATAAAGCCGGGCTTCAGGGTAGGGCGCTGTGTCATTCCAGCGGTTCGCGTGCAAACAGTTGCAGCCACGTGATTCTCTGGAATGGCATAACACTCCTCTACCCGAAAGGTTCGGTCCTGACGGTGCCGCGCGCGGTTTTGCGCGGCATGACCAAAAGATCAAGGAGGACAAATGTCTCTGTTTAACAAGGTCGTCAAAGAGTTCAAGTGGGGCCAGCATACGGTCCGCATGGAAACGGGTGAAATCGCCCGCCAGGCGAGCGGCGCGGTGCTGGTCGACGTCGAAGACACCGTCGTGCTGGCTACTGTGGTCGGCGCGAAGACGGCAAAGCCGGGCCAGGACTTTTTCCCGCTGACCGTCGATTACATCGAAAAAACCTATTCCGCAGGCAAGATTCCCGGCGGCTTCTTCCGCCGCGAAGGCCGCCCGTCGGAAGGCGAAACGCTGATTTCGCGTCTGATCGACCGTCCGCTGCGTCCGCTGTTCCCGGAAGGCTTCTACAACGAAGTGCAGGTCGTCATCCACGTAATGTCGATCAACCCGGAAGTCCCCGCCGACATCCCGGCGCTGATCGGCGCATCGGCGGCGCTCGCGGTCTCGGGCCTGCCGTTCAACGGCCCCGTCGGTGCTGCGCGCGTCGCGTACATCAACAACGAGTACGTGCTGAATCCGACCCGCTCGCAAGTCAAGGAATCGCGTCTGGACCTCGTCGTCGCCGGTACGGAGCGCGCGGTGCTGATGGTCGAATCCGAAGCGGATCAACTGCCGGAAGACGTGATGCTGGGCGCTGTCGTGTTCGGTCACGAGCAGATGCAAACGGCTATCGACGCGATCCACGAACTGGTCCGTGAAGGCGGCAAGCCCGAGTGGGACTGGCAAGCGGCGCCGAAGAACGAAGCGCTGATTGCGCGCGTCAACGAAATCGCGGGCAACGAACTGCTGTCGGCATATCAGACGCGCGACAAGCAGGCTCGCTCGGCCAAGCTGAAGGCAATCTACGCAGCCACGCAAGCCAAGCTCGAGGAAGAAGCAGCGGCGGCGGGCACGGTGGCAGCCGACAAGGCATCCGTCGGCAACGTGCTGTTCGACATCGAAGCCAAGATCGTCCGTTCGCAGATCCTGAACGGCGAGCCGCGTATCGACGGCCGCGACACGCGCACGGTTCGTCCGATCGAAATCCGCACGGGCGTCCTGCCGCGCACCCACGGTTCGGCGCTGTTCACGCGTGGCGAAACGCAGGCGCTGGTCGTCGCGACGCTCGGCACGAAGGGCGATGAGCAGATCATCGACGCGCTCGAAGGCGAGTACCGCGAGCGCTTCATGCTCCACTACAACATGCCCCCGTTCGCGACGGGCGAAACGGGCCGCGTCGGCTCGCCGAAGCGCCGTGAAATCGGCCACGGCCGTCTCGCGAAGCGCGCGCTGGTCGCGTGCCTGCCGAGCGCCGAAGAGTTCGGCTACTCGATCCGTGTCGTGTCGGAAATCACGGAATCGAACGGTTCGTCGTCGATGGCTTCGGTGTGCGGCGGCTGCCTCGCACTGATGGACGCCGGCGTGCCGATGAAGGCGCACGTCGCCGGCATCGCAATGGGCCTGATCCTCGAAGGCAACAAGTTCGCGGTGCTGACCGACATCCTCGGCGACGAAGACCACCTCGGCGACATGGACTTCAAGGTGGCGGGCACGGAAGCTGGCGTGACGGCACTGCAGATGGACATCAAGATCCAGGGCATCACGAAGGAAATCATGCAGGTCGCCCTCGCGCAGGCGAAGGAAGGCCGCTTGCATATCCTCGGCAAGATGACCTCGGCGGTGTCGGGCGTGAACACGGAACTGTCGGCGTACGCACCGCGCATGATCACCATCAAGATCAATCCGGAAAAGATCCGCGACGTGATCGGCAAGGGCGGTTCGGTGATCCGCGCGCTGACGGAAGAAACGGGCACGACGATCGACATCTCCGACGACGGCGTTGTCACGATCGCGAGCACGAGCAGCGAAGGCATGGCCGAAGCGAAGAAGCGCATCGAGAACATCACGGCGGAAGTCGAAGTCGGCCAGGTCTACGAAGGCACGATTCTCAAGCTGCTGGACTTCGGCGCGATCGTCAATTTGCTGCCGGGCAAGGATGGTCTGCTGCACATCTCCGAAATCGCTAACGAGCGTATCAAGGACATCAACGACTATCTGAAGGAAGGCCAGCAAGTGAAGGTCAAGGTCATCCAGACGGACGAGAAGGGTCGTGTGCGTCTGTCGGCGAAGGCGCTCCTGAACGAAGCAGCACAAACGGAGCCGACGCCGCAGCAATAATGCGGTGAAGGTGGAGCGGCCGGTAGCGCAACTGCGCGCCGGCCGTTTTTCATGTAGGGTGGATTGCAGTGCGAACGGGTTTGCACGGCCGGTTTGCAGCGCAATCCAGACCTGGGAGAGACGACGATGAACGCAATCGAAATCACCGAATTCGGTGCGCCGGAAGTCTTGAAGCTCGCCGAGCGGCCGATGCCCGAACCGAAAGCGGGTGAAGTGCTGATCAAGGTGTCGGCGTCGGGCGTGAACCGCCCGGACGTGTTCCAGCGCAAGGGCGGCTATGCACCGCCGCCGGGCGCATCGGACCTGCCGGGGCTGGAAGTGGCGGGCGAAATCGTCGGCGGAAACATCGACGAGAAGCGCAATCCGTTCGGTCTGAAGATCGGCGACCGTGTGTGCGCGCTGATGGCGGGCGGCGGCTATGCGGAATACGCCACCGTGCCGCTGCTGCAATGTCTGCCAGTGCCGAAGGGCTTTTCCGATATCGAAGCGGCGGCGTTGCCCGAGACATTTTTCACCGTCTGGAGCAATGTTTTTGACCGTGCGATGCTCGGCAGAGGCGAGGGCGGCGAGAACGAAACGTTTCTGGTGCAGGGCGGCTCGAGCGGCATCGGCGTGACGGCGATCCAGATTGCTCATGCGCTCGGCTTTCGCGTGTTCGCGACGGCCGGCACCGACGAGAAGTGCCGCGCGTGCGAGGAAATCGGCGCTGAGCGCGCGATCAACTACAAGACGGAAGATTTCGTCGAGGTGATCAAGTCGCTCACGAACGACCGCGGGGTTGACGTGATCCTCGACATGGTCGCGGGCAGCTACGTGCCGCGGGAACTCAAGGCGCTCGCCGACGGCGGCCGTCTCGCCATCATCGCGCTGCTGGGCGGCGCGAAGGCGGAAGTGAATCTGAACGACATTCTGCGTCGCCGGCTTACCGTCACGGGGTCGACGCTGCGTCCGCGGCCCGTCGAATTCAAGGCGAAGATCGCGGCGCAACTGAAAGAGCGTGTATGGCCGCACCTGGAAGACGGCACGATCAAGCCAGTGATCTTCAAGGTGTTCCCCGCCAGCGAAGCCGCGCAGGCGCATGAGCTGATGGAGAGCAGCACGCACGTCGGCAAGATCGTGTTGAATTGGGGTGCAGGTGCTTGACAGCGGTCGTTTAATTGAGTTTGACCCAGTCTGTCAGCACACAGTAAAATCGCGTGTTTTGCGCGTTCTGCATGGTTTTTGCATGCGGAGCGGGTACCGAGCGCCGACGAAGCGGACGCGTTCATCACCCGTACCACGATAAAACGAGCGAGACGATGGCGAATCAACGAGCAAAACTGGTAGTCGGTAACTGGAAGATGCACGGCCGGCTGGCCGATAACCGTGTGCTGCTGCAGGCGGTATCGCGCGGCGCCGCAGATCTTCCGGACGATGTGCGAGTCGGCGTATGCGTGCCGTGTCCCTATCTGGCGCAGGCGCAAACGCTGCTCGAAAGCGGTCGCGTCGCGTGGGGTGTGCAGGATATCTCCGCGCACACGCAAGGCGCATTTACCGGCGAGGTCGCGGCCGAAATGGCTGCAGAGTTTGGCGCGTCGTACGCGATCGTCGGGCATTCGGAGCGTCGTGCGTATCATCGCGAAAGCCCTGAGGTCGTCGGCGTGAAGACGCAGCGTGCGCTCGAGGCAGGCTTGACGCCGATCGTGTGCGTCGGCGAAACGCTTGAAGAGCGCGAGGGTGGCAGGACCGAGCAGATCGTCGGCGAGCAACTGGATGCGGTGCTCGTGAATCTGTCGGTGGAAGAGGCGGCTCGCCTCGTGGTCGCGTACGAGCCTGTGTGGGCAATCGGCACTGGCAAGAGCGCGACGGCGCAGCAGGCACAGGACGTTCACGCGTTCCTGCGCGCGCGTCTCGTTGCCAAGGGCGGCGAGGCCGCCGACGTGCCGCTGCTGTATGGCGGCAGCGTGAAGCCGGAGAACGCGGAAGATCTGTTCAGTCAGCCGGATATCGATGGCGGCCTGATTGGTGGTGCGTCGTTGAAGGACAAGGATTTCCTGGCAATCTGCACGGCAGCTGTCGCGGCAACGGCCGCGCGCTGAGCATCAAGGCAGAGTGCCCGGGCGAGGATGACCCATTGCGTGCAGCATGTCGTGCTGTGCGGTTAAATAAAGACTCAGGTGAGTGTGATGCTGTATTTGAAAACGTTGATCATTGTCGTGCAGTTGCTGTCGGCGCTTGGCGTCATCGGCCTCGTGCTCCTGCAACACGGCAAGGGTGCCGACATGGGCGCGGCTTTTGGTAGTGGCGCGTCGGGCAGTCTCTTCGGCGCGACGGGCTCTGCTAATTTTCTGTCACGTACTACTGCGATACTGGCAGCTGTATTCTTCGTCACCACGTTGACATTGACGTACCTCGGCGCTTATCACTCGAAGCCTTCCGCGGGCGTACTGGGCAGCATGCCGGCAGCGGCGCCTGTGGCTGCCTCGGTTGCGCCTGGTGCTTCGGCACCGGCTAATGCATCGGCTGCAATTGCTGCGTCTGCAGCTTCTGCGCCAGGCCAGGACGTGCCGAAATAAATTTTCGGGAAAAACACGTTTGTGCGTTGAACAAACTGTTAGGCCGGGTTACAATTCAAGTCTTGAAGCGATTCGCGGGTTTTACAAGTTTGTTTTCCCGGATTGCAGACAGTGCCGACGTGGTGAAATTGGTAGACACGCTATCTTGAGGGGGTAGTGGCGAAAGCTGTGCGAGTTCGAGTCTCGCCGTCGGCACCAATGTTATCTAATGCCAGCCGCTTGCTTCAGCTTCGGCTGGCATTTTCACTTCTGAGGTGGTGTTTGCTGTGGGCTTTCAACATCAAGCATCCCGAAGTGTTTCGCGTCAGGGGTTGTTCCGCGTAGTCAACGTCTCCTGACGTCACTCAGAACCAACCGATTGAGGATACTTTGAACCTCGCAGCCTATTTCCCCGTCTTGTTGTTTCTCCTCGTGGGCACCGGTTTAGGCGTAGCACTGGTCAGTATTGGCAAGATCCTCGGTCCGAATCGACCGGACACCGAAAAGAACGCACCGTACGAGTGCGGCTTCGAAGCATTCGAAGATGCGCGCATGAAGTTCGATGTGCGCTACTACCTGGTCGCCATTCTCTTCATCATCTTCGACCTTGAAACGGCATTCCTGTTTCCGTGGGGCGTGGCCCTGCGCGATATCGGCTGGCCGGGCTTCATCTCGATGATGATTTTTCTGCTCGAATTCCTGCTGGGCTTCGCCTATATCTGGAAGAAAGGCGGCCTCGACTGGGAATGACGGGTTAATCGCCGGTGTGTGTAGGTGGCGATGGCTCGCCGCCTGTCTGGAGTGGAAAACAAATGAGTATCGAAGGGGTCTTGAAGGAAGGGTTTGTCACCACCACGGCTGACAAGCTGATCAACTGGACGCGTACCGGCTCGCTCTGGCCGATGACGTTCGGTCTCGCGTGTTGTGCGGTCGAGATGATGCATGCGGGCGCTGCCCGTTATGACCTTGACCGTTTCGGCGTGGTGTTTCGTCCGAGTCCGCGTCAGTCGGACGTGATGATCGTCGCCGGCACGCTGTGCAACAAGATGGCGCCTGCGCTGCGCAAGGTCTATGACCAGATGGCCGAGCCGCGTTGGGTGATCTCGATGGGTTCGTGCGCGAACGGCGGCGGCTATTATCACTACTCGTATTCGGTGGTGCGTGGCTGTGACCGTATCGTGCCCGTCGATGTGTATGTGCCGGGCTGTCCGCCCACAGCTGAAGCGCTGGTGTACGGCGTGATCCAGTTGCAGGCGAAGATCCGCCGGACCAGCACCATCGCCCGTCAATAAAAGCCCAAGCCTCCCCACAATATGGCAAGCAAACTCGAGACCCTCAAAGCGAACCTCGAGGCGGCCTTTGGCGGCCGCCTGACGAGCATCACCGAATCGACCGGTGAGTTGACCATCGTCGTGAAGGCGGACGATTACCTCGAAGTGGCAAAGCGTCTGCGCGACGACGCGACGCTGCGTTTCGAGCAGCTGATCGACCTCTGCGGTATCGACTATCAAACCTACGGTGAAGGCGCTTACGAAGGTCCGCGTTTTGCCGCCGTCCTGCATCTGCTGTCCGTCTCGAACAACTGGCGCGTGCGCGTGCGCGTGTTCGCGCCGGACGACGAAGTGCCGCTCGTCGCGTCGGTCGTCGACATCTGGAGTTCGGCCAACTGGTACGAGCGCGAAGCGTTCGACCTGTACGGCATCGTCTTCGAAGGTCACCCGGACCTGCGCCGCATCCTGACCGATTACGGTTTCATCGGTCACCCGTTCCGCAAGGATTTCCCTGTTTCCGGTTATGTCGAGATGCGTTACGACCCGGAAGAGAAGCGCGTCGTCTATCAGCCGGTGACGATCGAGCCTCGGGAAATCACGCCGCGCGTGATCCGCGAGGATCGCTATGGCGGCCTGAAACACTAAGAGAACGCCATGGCAGAGATCAAGAACTACACGCTCAACTTCGGTCCGCAGCACCCGGCAGCGCACGGCGTGCTGCGCCTCGTGCTCGAACTCGACGGCGAAGTGATCCAGCGCGCCGATCCGCACATCGGCCTCCTGCATCGCGCGACGGAAAAGCTCGCGGAAAACAAGACTTTCATTCAGTCCGTGCCGTACATGGATCGTCTCGACTACGTGTCGATGATGGTCAACGAGCACGGCTACGTGTTGGCCATCGAAAAGCTGCTCGGCATCGATGTGCCCATCCGTGCGAAATACATCCGCGTGCTGTTCGACGAAGTCACGCGCGTGCTGAACCACCTGATGTGGATCGGCGCGCACGCGCTCGACGTCGGCGCGATGGCCGTGTTCCTTTACGCCTTCCGCGAGCGCGAAGACCTGATGGACGTGTATGAAGCGGTGTCCGGCGCACGGATGCACGCGGCTTACTATCGTCCGGGCGGCGTGTACCGCGATCTGCCGGACGCGATGCCGCAATACAAGGCATCGAAGATCCGCAATGCGAAGGCCTTGTCGAAGATGAACGAGACCCGTCAGGGCTCGCTGCTCGACTTCATCGAGGACTTCTTCAACCGCTTCCCGAAGTGCGTCGACGAGTACGAAACGCTGCTCACCGACAACCGTATCTGGAAGCAGCGTCTGGTCGGCATCGGCGTCGTGAGTCCGGAGCGCGCGCTGCAACTGGGCATGACGGGCGCGATGCTGCGCGGCTCGGGCATCGAGTGGGATCTGCGCAAGAAGCAGCCGTACGAAGTGTACGACCAGATGGATTTCGACATTCCCGTCGGCGTGAATGGCGACTGCTATGACCGCTATCTGGTGCGCGTCGAAGAAATGCGTCAATCCACGCGCATTGCGAAACAGTGCATTGAATGGCTGCGCAAGAATCCCGGTCCTGTGATGACCGACAATCACAAGATCGCACCGCCGTCGCGCGTGGGCATGAAGTCGAACATGGAAGAGCTGATTCACCATTTCAAGCTCTTCACGGAAGGCTTCCACGTGCCGGAAGGCGAAGCATATGCGGCCGTCGAGCATCCGAAGGGTGAGTTCGGCATCTATCTCGTGTCGGACGGCGCGAACAAGCCGTACCGCCTCAAGATTCGTGCGCCGGGTTATGCCCATTTGTCCGCGCTCGACGAAATGGCGCGCGGCCACATGATCGCGGACGCCGTGACGATCATCGGCACACAGGACATCGTGTTCGGTGAAGTGGATCGCTAAGCGGATGTCGTAAGCGATTTTCATCAAGGCACGCGCTCACGTGGCCGATAAGCATGAGAAGCGGAGCGCGCGTCAAGCAAAGGAACGCCGGGTCTGTCGCAACACGCAGTGCGCGACAGGTTTTCGTTCGGTAGGAATTGAAAGAGTCGTGTCTGAAAATGATCTCAGCTGAAGGCCTGAAAGAAATCGATCGCGCGATCGCAAAGTATCCCGCCGATCAGAAACAGTCTGCCGTGATGTCGGCGTTGGCGGTCGGTCAGGAAGAGCTTGGCTGGCTGTCGCCCGAACTCATGCAGTTCGTCGCGGACTATCTCGGCATGCCGGCCGTCGCCGTGCAGGAGGTTGCGACCTTCTACACGATGTATGAGACGTCGCCCGTCGGCAAATACAAGATCACGCTCTGCACGAACCTGCCGTGCCAGCTCGGTCCCGACGGCGGTTCGGACAGCGCCGCCGAATATCTGAAGCAGAAGCTCGGCATCGACTTCGGCGAAACCACCGCGGACGGCAAATTCACCCTCAAAGAGGGCGAATGCATGGGTTCGTGCGGTGATGCGCCCGTGCTGCTCGTGAACAACCATCGTATGTGCAGCTTCATGAGCCGCGAGAAGATCGACCAGCTCCTCGAGGAACTTTCGAAATGACGTCTTTACACGATCGTCACATCAAGCCGCTGATTCTCGCCGGTCTGAACGGCGACAACTGGCATCTTCAGGACTACGTCGAGCGCGGCGGCTACAAGCAGCTGCGCCGTATCCTCGAAGAGAAGATTCCTCCCGAGCAGGTGATCGCCGACGTCAAGGCTTCGGGTCTGCGTGGCCGCGGCGGTGCGGGCTTCCCGACCGGCCTGAAATGGAGCTTCATGCCGCGCCAGTTCCCGGGGCAAAAGTACCTCGTCTGCAATTCGGACGAAGGCGAGCCGGGCACGTTCAAGGATCGCGACATCCTGCGCTGGAACCCGCACTCGCTGATCGAAGGCATGATCATCGGCGCGTACGCGATGAACATCTCGGTCGGCTACAACTACATTCACGGTGAAATCTTCGAAGTCTATCGACGCTTCGAAGCAGCACTCGAAGAAGCGCGCGCAGCGGGCTTCCTCGGCGACAACATCATGGGCTCGGGCTTCTCGTTCGAGCTGCACGCGCATCACGGTTACGGCGCGTACATCTGTGGCGAAGAAACCGCGCTGCTCGAATCGCTGGAAGGCAAGAAGGGCCAGCCGCGCTTCAAGCCGCCTTTCCCGGCGAGCTTCGGCGTGTACGGCAAGCCGACCACGATCAACAACACGGAAACCTTCGCGGCCGTGCCGTTCCTGCTGGCCGTCGGCCCGCAGAACTACCTCGAGATGGGCAAGCCGAACAACGGCGGCACGAAGATCTTCTCGGTGTCGGGCGACGTCGAGCGTCCGGGCAACTACGAGGTCCCGCTTGGCACGCCGTTCGCGACGCTGCTGGATCTCGCGGGCGGCATGCGCGGCGGCAAGAAGATCAAGGCCGTGATTCCCGGCGGTTCGTCGGCACCCGTGATTCCGGGCGAGCTGATGATGCAAACCGACATGGACTACGACTCGATCGCCAAGCAAGGGTCGATGCTGGGTTCGGGCGCCGTCATCGTGATGGACGAGACGCGCTGCATGGTGCGCTCGCTGCTGCGCCTGTCGTACTTCTATTACGAAGAGTCGTGCGGTCAGTGCACGCCGTGCCGCGAAGGCACGGGCTGGCTGTATCGCGTCGTGCATCGCATCGAGCACGGTCTGGGCCGCAAGGAAGATCTGGATCTGTTGAACTCGGTCGCCGAGAACATCATGGGTCGCACGATCTGCGCGCTCGGCGATGCGGCTGCGATGCCGGTGCGGGGCATGCTCAAGCACTACTGGGACGAATTCGAGTATCACGTCGCCAACAAGCGTTGCGTGGTCGGCGGTCATGCCGGCGCGGCGGCGGCCTCGGAAACGGTCGCCGCGTAAAGCGGGAATCAAACGCGGGAGCCGCCGCTAGCGCAAAACGCAGCGGCGAGCGGGCGAACGATTGAGCAGTAACAGGTTAAGGAAGATTGACCATCATGGTTGAACTTGAAATAGACGGCAAGAAAGTAGAGGTGGCCGAAGGCAGCATGATCATTCAGGCTGCGCATAAGGTCGACACCTACATTCCTCACTTCTGCTATCACAAGAAACTGTCGATTGCGGCCAACTGCCGGATGTGTCTCGTCGATGTCGAGAAGATGCCTAAGGCCGTGCCTGCATGCGCAACGCCGGTGTCGGCGGGCATGATCGTGCGCACGAAGTCGGAAAAGGCGGTGAAGGGTCAGCAATCCGTGATGGAATTCCTGCTGATCAATCACCCGCTCGATTGCCCGATCTGCGACCAGGGCGGCGAATGCCAGCTGCAGGATCTGGCCGTCGGTTACGGCAAGTCGTCGTCGCGTTATAGCGAAGAGAAGCGCGTCGTGTTCCACAAGAACGTCGGCCCGCTGATCTCGATGGAAGAAATGTCGCGCTGCATTCACTGCACGCGCTGCGTGCGCTTCGGTGAAGAAGTCGCCGGGGTGATGGAGCTCGGCATGCTGGGCCGCGGCGAGCACTCGGAAATCACGTCGTTCGTCGGCAAGACGGTCGACTCCGAACTGTCGGGCAACATGATCGATCTGTGCCCGGTCGGCGCGCTGACCAGCAAGCCTTTCCGCTACAGCGCCCGCACGTGGGAACTGTCGCGCCGCAAGTCGGTGAGCCCGCACGATTCCGTCGGCGCGAACCTCGTGGTGCAGGTCAAGAACAACCGCGTGATGCGCGTTCTGCCGTTCGAAAACGAAGCCATCAACGAGTGCTGGATTTCGGACAAGGACCGTTTCTCGTACGAAGGCCTGAACAGCCCGGAACGTCTGACGCGCCCGATGCTCAAGCAAAACGGCCAGTGGATCGAGACGGACTGGCAGACGGCGCTCGAATACGTCGTCAAGGGTCTGAAGGGCATCTCGGCCGACCACGGCGCGAACGCGATTGCCGCACTCGGCAGCGCGCACAGCACGGTGGAAGAGCTGTTCCTGCTCAAACAGCTTGCGCAAGCCGTCGGTACGCCGAACGTCGATTTCCGTCTGCGTCAGACGGATTTCACGGCCGCTGCGAACGGCACGCCGTGGCTCGGCACGTCGATCGCCAACCTGTCGCTGCTCGACAGCGCGCTCGTGATCGGCTCGTCGCTGCGCCGCGACCATCCGCTGTTTGCCGCGCGTCTGCGCCAGGCCGCGAAAGGTGGCGCAAAGATCACGCTGCTGCAGGCGACGCGCGACGACGCGCTGATCCCGCAGGCCGCGCGTATCGCTGCTGCGCCGTCGGCGTGGCTCAATGAACTCGCAGGCATCGCTGCTGCCGTGTCGGAAGCGAAGGGCGTTGCACTGCCGGAAGCATTCGCCGGCGTGACGGCATCGGATGCAGCAAAGCAGACGGCCAAGGAACTCGGCGCTGGCGAAACGCGCGTCGTGCTGCTCGGTAACGGTGCCGTCCAGCATCCAGAGTTCGCGCGCATCCATGCAGCGGCTCAATGGATCGCCGAATCGACGGGCGCGACGCTCGGCTTCCTGACGGAAGCGGCGAACACGGTCGGCGCGCATCTCGTCGGCGCATTGCCGGGCGAGGGCGGTCTGAATGCCCGCGAAGTCTTCGAACAGCCGCGCAAGGGTTACGTGCTGCTGAACCTCGAACCGGAATTCGACACGGCCAACCCGGCGCAGGCGCTTGCCGCGCTGAACCAGGCGGAAATGGTCGTGGTGATGTCGCCGTTCCAGACGGGCGCCGAATACGCAGACGTTCTGCTGCCGATCGCGCCGTACACGGAAACGGCCGGCACCTTCGTCAACGCGGAAGGCACGGTGCAGATGTTCAACGGCGTCGTGCGTCCGCTCGGCGACGCGCGTCCCGCATGGAAGGTGCTGCGCGTGCTGGGCAACCTGCTCGGCGCGTCGGGCTTCGACTACGATACGGCGGAGCAGGTGCGCGCCGCGGCACTGGGCGACGGTGACCTCACGCCGCGCCTGTCGAACAAGACGTCGGCAAGCGTTGCGCGCAGCAACGGCGCGAAGGCCGCGGAAGGCACGTTCGAGCGCATCGCCGACGTACCGATCTACCACGCGGACCAGCTGGTGCGCCGTGCGGAGTCGCTGCATCTGACGGCCGCCGCGCGCGCCGCCAACTCGGTGGGGTTGCCCGCCGCGCTGTTCGACAAGCTGGGTTTGAAGGAAGGCGACGCCGTGCGCGTTCGTCAGGGCGATCGCTCGGTGCAGATTCCTGCCGTGCGTGATGCGAATCTTGCGGAGACGGTCGTCCGCGTGTCGGCGGCTACGCCTGCCGGTGCAGCGCTGGGCAGCCTGTTCGGTGAACTGGTGGTGGAGAAGGCGTAAATGACCTTGTTCGAATCGATCAACGCGGGCGGCACCGAGATTCTCGGCGTGGCATGGCCCACGGTGTGGGCGCTGGTGCGCATCGTGGTGGTGGCCGTCGCGATCCTGCTGTGCGTGGCTTACCTGATCCTGTGGGAACGTAAGCTGATCGGCTGGATGCACGTGCGTCTCGGACCGAACCGCGTGGGTCCCGCCGGTTTGCTGCAGCCTATCGCCGACGTGCTCAAGCTGCTGCTGAAAGAAGTCATTCAGCCTTCGCAAGCGAGCCGCTGGGTCTACCTGATCGCTCCCGTGATGGTGGTGGTCCCGGCATTCGCGGTGTGGGCGGTGATCCCGTTCCAGGCGGGCGCCGTGCTCGGCGATATCAACGCGGGCCTGCTGTACGCGATCTCGATCTCGTCGGTCGGTGTGTACGGCGTGATTCTGGCGGGCTGGGCGTCGAACTCGAAATACGCGTTCCTCGGCGCGATGCGCGCGGCGGCACAGATGGTGTCGTACGAAGTGTCGATGGGCTTCGCACTCGTCGTCGTGATGATGACGGCGGGCACGATGAACCTGTCCGATATCGTCGGCTCGCAGATGCGCGGCATCTTCGCCAGCCACGGCGTGACGTTCCTGTCGTGGAACTGGTTGCCGCTGCTGCCGGCCTTCGTCGTCTACTTCGTGTCGGGCATCGCGGAAACCAACCGTCACCCGTTCGACGTGGTGGAAGGCGAATCGGAAATCGTCGCGGGTCACATGATCGATTACTCGGGTATGGCGTTCGCGCTGTTCTTCCTCGCCGAGTACATCAACATGATCGTGATCTCGGCACTGGCGTCGATTCTGTTCCTGGGCGGATGGAGCGCACCGTTCGAGTTTCTGTCGTTCATCCCGGGCATTTTCTGGCTGGTCCTGAAAGTCTTCTTCCTGCTGTCGGTATTCATCTGGGTGCGCGCGACGTTCCCGCGCTACCGCTATGACCAGATCATGCGTTTGGGTTGGAAGGTGTTCCTGCCGGTGACCGTGATCTGGGTGATCGTGGTCGGCCTCTGGATCATGTCGCCGTTGAATATCTGGAATTAAAGGGCGGACGAACCATGACCGCAATCCAAAACTTCTTCAAGACCTTCTTTCTGACCGAGCTGCTCAAGGGCCTCGCGCTGACGGGACGCTACACGTTCCAGCGCAAGATCACCGTGCAGTTCCCGGAAGAGAAGACCCCGATTTCGCCGCGTTTCCGTGGCCTGCACGCGCTGCGCCGCTACGAAAACGGCGAAGAGCGCTGCATTGCCTGCAAGCTGTGCGAAGCAGTGTGTCCGGCGCTCGCGATCACGATCGAATCGGAAACGCGCGCGGACAACACGCGCCGCACGACGCGCTACGACATCGACCTGACCAAGTGCATCTTCTGCGGTTTCTGCGAAGAGAGCTGCCCGGTCGATTCGATCGTCGAAACGCACATCCTCGAGTATCACGGCGAAAAGCGCGGCGACCTGTACTTCACGAAGGACATGTTGCTGGCGGTCGGCGACCGCTACGAAGCGGAAATCGCTGCGAACAAGGCAGCCGACGCACCCTATCGTTGATAGGTTGAAACAGCAGTTCGACGGCGCGCGGTCCGGCAGGCACAAGACCGCGCGACGCTGCCAGACCGCTCTGGCGCCGCGTCACGCATCACAAGCAGAAGACGACGCGCGCCAAAGCACCAAGCCTGACGATGGCCTAACGATGAATCGGTAATCATGGACTTCACGACCGTACTGTTCTACATCTTCGCGCTACTCCTGACGGTGTCAGGGCTGAAGGTGATCACTTCGCGCAACCCGGTGGCGTCCGCGTTGTTCCTCGTGCTCGCGTTCTTCAACGCGGCCGCGATCTGGATGCTGCTGCAGGCGGAATTCCTCGCGATCCTGCTGGTGCTGGTGTATGTCGGCGCGGTGATGGTGCTGTTCCTGTTCGTCGTGATGATGCTGGACATCAATCTCGACGTGCTGCGGCGCGACTTCAAACGCTTCGTGCCGATGGCGACCGTGGTGGGCGCGATCATCGTGATCGAAACGGCGCTGATTCTCTGGCACGGCTACGGCGCGACGGTTCAACCTGTGCGCGATACGACGGCCGCCGTCGCAGGCGCTGCCGACTGGTCGAACACGCGCCTGATCGGCAAGATCATTTATACCGACTACATCTTCGCGTTCGAAGTGGCCGGCCTCGTGCTGCTGGTCGCGATCATCGCGGCGATTGCGCTGACCACGCGTCACGGCAAGGACAGCAAGCGCCAGCGCGTGTCGGATCAGGTGAAGGTGCGGGCCCAGGACCGCGTGCGCGTGGTCAAGATGGCCGCCGAGAAGGAACATCCGGCTGAACCCGAAACCGTTGCCGGCGACGCTGGCGCCGGCAAGAACAGCTGAGCTCAGGAGGAGAAAAACATGTTGTCCCTTGCTCATTACCTCGTGCTCGGCGCGATCCTGTTCGCGATCAGCATCGTTGGCATTTTCCTGAACCGTCGCAACGTCATCATCATCCTGATGGCAATTGAACTGATGCTGCTGGCGGTCAACACGAACTTCGTCGCGTTCTCGCATTATCTCGGCGATGTGCATGGCCAGATCTTCGTTTTCTTCGTGCTGACGGTTGCGGCAGCAGAAGCGGCGATCGGTCTTGCAATTCTGGTGACCCTGTTCCGTAGCCTCGACACGATCAATGTCGAGGATCTCGATCAGCTCAAAGGTTAACTTCAGGCACAGGCTGTTATGTCAACGACACTCAATGAAAACCTGTTGCTGGCGGTAGCGCTTGCACCGCTGGCCGGCTCGCTGATTGCGGGGCTCTTCGGCAAGACGGTGGGGCGTGCCGGTGCGCACTCGGTCACGATTCTCGGCGTCGCCATTTCGTTCGTGCTCTCGTGCATCGTCTTTCTCGATGTGCTCCATGGCGCGAGCTTCAACGCGACCGTGTACGAATGGATGACGGTTGGCAAGGTGAAGTTCGAAGTCGGCTTCCTCGTCGATACGCTCACGGCGATGATGATGTGCGTGGTGACCTTCGTGTCGCTGATGGTGCACGTCTACACGATCGGCTACATGGCCGACGAGGAAACGGGCTACGAGCGCTTCTTCTCGTACATCTCGCTGTTCACGTTCTCGATGCTGATGCTCGTGATGAGCAACAACTTCCTGCAGCTGTTCTTCGGCTGGGAAGCGGTGGGTCTCGTGTCGTACCTGCTGATCGGCTTCTACTTCAAGCGTGAAAGTGCCATCTACGCGAACATGAAGGCGTTCATCGTCAACCGCGTGGGCGACTTCGGCTTCATTCTCGGCATCGGTCTGATCCTCGCATACGGCGGCTCGATGAACTACGGCGACGTGTTCGCGAAGAGCCATGAACTGGCCTCGCTGAGCTTCCCCGGCACCGACTGGGGCCTGCTGACGGTCGCGTGTATCTGCCTGTTCATCGGCGCGATGGGTAAGTCCGCGCAGTTCCCGCTGCACGTGTGGCTGCCCGACTCGATGGAAGGCCCGACGCCGATCTCCGCACTGATTCACGCGGCAACCATGGTGACGGCCGGTATCTTCATGGTGACGCGCATGTCGCCGCTGTTCGAGCTGTCGGACGCGGCGCTGTCGTTCATCACGGTGATCGGCGCGATCACGGCGCTGTTCATGGGCTTCCTCGGCATCGTGCAGAACGACATCAAGCGCGTCGTCGCGTACTCCACGCTGTCGCAACTCGGCTACATGACGGTCGCGCTCGGCGTGTCGGCATACCCGGTCGCCGTGTTCCACCTGATGACGCACGCGTTCTTCAAGGCGCTGCTGTTCCTCGGCGCGGGTTCGGTGATCATCGGCATGCACCACGACCAGGACATGCGCAACATGGGCGGCCTGCGCAAGTACATGCCCATTACGTGGATCACGTCGCTGATCGGCTCGCTGGCGCTGATCGGCACGCCGTTCTTCTCGGGCTTCTACTCGAAAGATTCGATCATCGATGCGGTGAAGCTGTCGCATCTGCCGGGTTCGGGCTTCGCGTACTTCGCGGTTGTCGCGAGCGTGTTCGTCACGGCGCTGTACTCGTTCCGCATGTACTTCATGGTGTTCCACGGCGAAGAGCGCTTCCGCGGTCCGAAGCATCCTGATTCGCCGATGGGCGCGGAAGCAGCGGCGCACGGCCATGGTCATCACGACGATCACGGGCACGGTCACGACGACCATCACGCTCACGAACCGCACGAAACGCCGTGGGTCGTCTGGCTGCCGCTCGTGTTGCTCGCCATTCCGTCTATCGTGATCGGCGCAATCGCAATCGGCCCGATGCTGTATGGCGATTTCTTCCAGCACGGCGTGGCGTTCGAGAAGGTGATCTTCATCGGCGAAAACCATCCGGCGCTGCACGAGATGGCCGAAGAATTCCAGGGCTGGGCGTCGATGGGCCTGCACGCTGCGTCGGGCTTGCCGGTGTGGCTGGCGCTGGCTGGTGTGGTGGTCTCCTGGTTCCTGTACCTGAAGCGTCCGGATCTCCCCGCCGTGATCAAGCGTGGTTTCGGCCCGATCTACACGCTGCTGGATAACAAGTACTACATGGACAAGATCAACGAAGTCGTGTTCGCGCGCGGCGCCGTGGCCATCGGCCGCGGGCTGTGGAAAGAAGGCGACGTCGTGGTCATTGACGGCATTGTCAACGGTAGCGCACGCTTTATCGGCTGGTTTGCGAGCGTGATCCGTTTCCTGCAATCGGGTTACATCTACCACTACGCATTCGCCATGATCATCGGCATGCTGGGGCTCCTGACCCTGTTTGTAACGCTCGGCGGCAAATAAAAAAACAGGCTGGAGACAATTCTCATGCACACGACGTTTCCGATTCTGAGTATCGCGATCTGGATGCCGATTATTTTCGGCCTGGTGGTTCTGGCCATCGGTTCAGATCGCAATCCCGGTCCGGCGCGATGGATTGCGCTGATCGGGTCGGTGTTGAGTTTCATCGTGACGATTCCGTTGATGACGGACTTCGACACGAGTACGGCAGCATTGCAGTTCGAAGAAAAGGCCAACTGGATCGAGCGCTTCAACATCACGTACCACCTGGGCATCGACGGTATTGCGATGTGGTTCGTCGTGTTGACGGCGTTGATCACGGTGATCGTCGTGATCGCAGCATGGGAAGTGATCACGAAGAACGTCGCGCAGTATCTCGCGGCGTTCCTGATCCTGTCGGGCATCATGGTGGGCGTGTTTTCGTCGGCCGACGGCATGCTGTTCTATGTGTTCTTCGAAGCGACGCTGATTCCGATGTACATCATCATCGGCGTGTGGGGCGGGGCGAACCGCGTGTATGCGGCGTTCAAGTTCTTCCTGTACACGCTGATGGGCTCGCTGCTGATGCTGGTCGGCCTGCTGTATCTGTACACGCAGACGGGCACGTTCGATCTGGCAACATGGCACGCCGCGAAGCTGTCGATGACACCGCAGGTGCTGCTGTTCATCGCGTTCTTCCTCGCGTTCGCCGTCAAGGTGCCGATGTGGCCCGTCCACACGTGGTTGCCTGACGCGCACGTGGAAGCGCCGACGGGCGGCTCGGTCGTGCTGGCCGCGATCATGCTGAAGCTCGGCGCATACGGTTTCCTGCGCTTCTCGCTGCCCATCGCGCCGGATGCGAGCCATTTGCTGGCGCCCGTGGTGATCACGCTGTCGCTGATCGCCGTCGTGTACATCGGTCTCGTTGCGATGGTGCAGGCCGACATGAAGAAGCTGGTCGCGTATTCGTCGATCGCGCACATGGGCTTCGTCACGCTCGGCTTCTTCATCTTCAACCAGCTCGGCACGGAAGGCGCGATCGTGCAGATGATCTCGCACGGCTTCGTGTCGGGTGCGATGTTCCTTTGCATCGGCGTGCTGTATGACCGCATGCACTCGCGTCAGATCGCCGATTACGGCGGCGTCGTCAATACGATGCCGAAGTTCGCGGCGCTCGTGATGCTGTTCTCGATGGCGAACTGCGGCCTGCCGGGCACCTCCGGCTTCGTCGGCGAGTTCATGGTGATTCTGGCCGCTGTCCAGTACAACTTCTGGATCGCGTTCGGTGCGGCCGTCACGCTGATTCTCGGCGCGGCCTATACGTTGTGGATGTACAAGCGCGTGTACTTCGGCGCGGTGGTGAACGACCATGTAAAGAACCTCGTCGACATCAATCGTCGCGAGTTCTTCATGCTGGCCGTGCTCGCCGCGTTGACGCTGTACATGGGCATCTATCCGAAGCCCTTTACCGAAGTAATGCACGTGTCGGTGGAGAACCTTCTGTCCCACGTTGCGCAGTCGAAGCTGCCGCTGTCGCAGTGATGCGAAGCGGAGGAATTTAAAGATCATGCAAAACGCACCTATGACCGCCTTGTTACCCGACGCGCTAGTGATGACCGCTATCGTCGTCGCGTGGCTTATCGACACGTTCGTTGGCCCGAACAGCCGCCGCACGACGTATTTCATCGCGCTGATTTCCACGGTCGTGGCCGGCATCTGGTTCGCCGTCGACGCCTTCTCGGGCACCGGGCCGCAATACTACTTCTCGCGCATGTACGTGGTGGACCCGTTCGCCAACGTGATGAAGGCGGTGGTGTCGCTGGGCTACGCGGTGTCGATCGTCTACTCGCGCAAATATCTGGAAGATCGCGGCCTGTACGAGGGCAACTTCTTCCTGCTCGGCATGTTCTCGCTGCTCGGCCAGCTGGTGATGATCTCCGGCAACAACTTCCTGACCCTGTACCTCGGTCTGGAATTGATGTCGCTGTCGCTGTACGCCGTGATCGCGCTGCGCCGCGAACATGCACCGTCGAACGAAGCCGCAATGAAGTACTACGTGCTGGGCGCGCTGGCTTCGGGCTTCCTGCTGTACGGCATTTCGATGCTCTACGGCGCGACGGGTTCGCTCGAACTGAACGAAGTGCTGAAGGCCGTGGCGTCCGGTCGTATCAATGATGTCGTGCTGCTGTTCGGCGTGATCTTCATCGTCGCGGGCATCGCGTTCAAGATGGGCGCCGTGCCGTTCCACATGTGGGTGCCCGACGTCTATCAAGGCGCGCCGACTGCGATGACGATGCTGGTCGGCGGCGGTCCGAAGGTTGCCGCGTTTGCATGGGGTCTGCGCTTCCTGGTGATGGGCCTGCTGCCGCTCGCTGTCGACTGGCAAGAAATGCTCGTCATTCTGGCCGCGCTGTCGATGATCGTCGGCAACATCACGGGTATCGTCCAGCGCAACATCAAGCGGATGCTGGCGTACTCGGCGATCTCGAACATGGGCTTCGTGCTGCTCGGCCTGCTGGCCGGCGTCGTGGACGGCAAGACGGGCGCAGCGGCGAGCGCGTACGGTTCGGCGATGTTCTACAGCATCGTCTATCTCCTGACGACGCTCGGCTCGTTCGGTGTGGTCATGCTGCTCGCGCGCCGCGACTTCGAAGCCGAAACGCTGGACGACTTCAAGGGTCTCAACCAGCGCAGCCCGGTGTTCGCCTTCGTGATGATGGTGCTGATGTTCTCGCTCGCCGGCATCCCGCCGACGGTCGGCTTCTACGCGAAGCTCGCCGTGCTCGAAGCGACGATGAACGCTGGCCTCACTTGGCTCGCTGTGCTCGCGGTGATTACGTCGCTGTTCGGCGCGTTCTACTACCTGCGCATCGTCAAGCTGGTTTACTTCGACGATCCCGTCGACACGACGCCGATCGCGGGCGACACCTGCAAGCGCGCGCTGCTGGCGCTCAACGGCGTGGCCGTGCTGGTGCTCGGCATCGTTCCGGGCCCGTTGATGTCGCTCTGCCTGAACGCGATTACGCATACGCTGCCGCTGTAATGTCGGCAGCGGGGTGGTTCATCGTGCTGTTGGCGCTCGTCGGCGCCAACCTGCCGTTCCTGAATCAGCGGCTGTTCGGTGTCATGCCGCTGAAGGCCACGAAAAAAAGCGCGTGGGTCAGGATCGGCGAACTGATCGTGCTGTATTTCATCGTCGGCGCGCTCGGCTTCATGCTCGAAGCCCGCGCCGGCAACCGCTTCGAGCAGGGATGGCAGTTCTACGCCATCACCTTCAGCCTGTTCATCGTGCTCGCCTTCCCGGGCTTCACGTTTCAATATCTCGTCAAACGGCGCTGACGGTTCCAGCCGTCGCGCTTCTTGCCGCAAAGAGGTCGCATATGGCAGAACTCCCCGATCACGACACCGCGCTGAAAGAAACCTGCATCAAGAGCGAAGTCGCCTATCAAGGGCCGTTCATGACGGTCAAATGCGACACCGTGCGCTTGCCCGATGGCAAGCAGGCGACGCGCGAATACGTGCAGCATCCCGGCGCCGTGATGGTGATCCCGCTGTTCGACGACGGCCGCGTGCTGATGGAAAGCCAGTACCGGTATGCGATGGGCAAGGTGATGGTCGAGTATCCGGCGGGCAAGCTCGATCCGAACGAAGATCCCCTGGCCTGTGCAAAGCGCGAACTGCTCGAAGAAACGGGCTATACGGCGCGCGAATACGTCTATCTGACGCGCGTTCATCCCATCATTTCATACTCGACGGAGTTCATCGACATCTACGTCGCGCGCGGCCTGACGGCGGGCGAGCGCAAGCTCGACGACGGCGAGTTCCTGGAGACGTTCATCGCGAAGCTGTCGGATGTGTCGGAATGGGTGCGTACCGGGCAGGTGAGCGACGTGAAGACGATCATCGGCACGTTCTGGCTGGAGAAACTGCTGTCGGGTGCGTGGCCGGAGAATCCGCCCGAGGCGGGCTGAGCTTCACTGGCCTCGCGTCGATGCAAAACGGCAGCCTTGCGCTGCCGTTTTGCATTTCCGGCGTTCGCCGCACGCAGCTATTCGAGCGTCGGCGTGTCTTGCGCCAACGCGCTAGAATGCCTGATTACCGTTCGCTGCCGGGTCGTCCGGACCGCTAAAAGTAAAAGCATTAGCGAACGATCGTTCACAAATCTCAATTTTGCGCTAAACTCGTACGCAAGCCCTGATTCCACATGAAGGTCCTCGATCTACAGTGCCCGCACGATCATCGGTTCGAAGGCTGGTTCGCTTCCGCCGATGACTTCGAATCGCAGTTGTCCCGCAAGCTGGTCGCATGTCCCATCTGCGGTGCGACGGAAGTGAGCCGTTTGCCGTCGGCGCCGCGTCTGAATCTGTCGGGCGCGACGAGTGCGTCGAACGCATCGAAGGAGAAAGCGGCGGCGAACGTTGGCGAACTGCAGGCGCACGTGATGCGCGTGCTGCGCGAGGTGCTGGAAAAGACCGAGAACGTGGGCGACCGCTTTGCCGAGGAAGCACGGCGCATCCACTACAACGAAGCGCCTGCTCGCAGCATCCGGGGCGTCACGACGCCCGAGGACGCGCGAGCCCTCGTCGAAGAAGGCATCGATGTGATGCCGCTGCCTGTACCCGCCGCACTGAAAGAGCCGCTGCAATAATCGTGGCTTGCAGTGCTCCTGGCGGCGCAAGGCCGCGGCCAGGAGACACTGCGCATGGACTTGAACTATTCCCCCGCCGACGACGCATTCCGCGCCGACATCCGCGCCTGGCTCGAAGCGAATCTGCCTGACGAGCTGCGCGACAAAGTTCTCAATCATAAGCGCCTGAATCGCGACGACTTCGCGAACTGGCACAAGCTGCTCGGCCGGCGCGGCTGGTCGGCGCCTGCATGGCCTGCGGAATTTGGCGGTCCGGACTGGAACGCAACGCAGCGTCATATCTGGGACGAGGAGTGCGCCCGGCTCGGCGCGCCGACGGTGCTGCCGTTCGGCGTATCGATGGTCGCGCCCGTGCTGATGAAGTACGGCAGCGAAGCGCAGAAGCGCCACTACTTGCCGCGCATTCTCGACGGCACCGACTGGTGGTGCCAGGGCTATTCCGAGCCGGGCTCGGGCTCCGATCTGGCATCGCTGCGCACGCGCGCCGAGCGGGTCGGCGATCACTACGTCGTCAACGGCCAGAAGACCTGGACGACGCTAGGCCAGCACGCCGACATGATGTTCTGCCTCGTGCGCACGGACAGCGGCGCGAAAAAGCAGGAGGGCATTTCCTTCCTGCTGATCGACATGAAGACGCCGGGCATCACCGTGCGCCCCATCATCACGCTCGACGAAGATCACGAAGTCAACGAAGTGTTCTTCGAAGACGTGAAAGTCCCCGTCGACAACCTCGTCGGCGACGAGAACCGCGGCTGGACTTACGCGAAGTATCTGCTCGGCCACGAGCGTACGGGCATCGCGCGCGTCGGGCAGTCGAAGCGCGAACTTGCCTTTCTCAAGCGCATTGCGCTGAATCAGAAGAAGAACGGCAAGCCGTTGCTGCTCGATCCGCTGTTCGCGGCGAAGGTCGCGAGCCTCGAAATCGAACTGATGGCGCTCGAAGTGACGGTGCAGCGGGTGGTAGCGAATGAAGCGGGCGGCCGCGGGCCGGGGCCGGAAGCGTCGATGCTGAAGATCAAGGGCACGGAAGTGCAGCAGGCGCTGACGGAACTGATGTTCGAAGCCGTCGGGCCGCTCGCCGCGCCGTTCGATCTGCGGTTCCTCGAAGGCGAACGCGCGCACAGCATCGCGGGCGACGACGACGCCGCGCCGCTCGCCGCGTACTACTTCAACTACCGCAAGACGTCGATCTACGGCGGCTCGAACGAAATTCAAAAGAACATCATCGCGCAGATGATTCTCGGACTGTGAGGAGCGGCGCATGGACTTCAATTTCACCGACGAACAGCAGCAATTCGCGGACGCGCTGCGCCGTTATCTCGACAAGCAATACGGTTTCGAGGCGCGACAGGCGATCGTTCGAACGGAAGCGGGCGTATCGGACGAGCATTGGTCCGCGTTTGCCGAACTGGGCCTGACCACGTTGCCCGTGCCCGAAGCGCAAGGCGGCTTCGACGGCGGCACGATCGACATGCTGGTTGTGATGCAGGAACTCGGCCGAGCGATGGTCGTCGAGCCGTACTGGTCGACGGCTGTCGGCATCGAGGCGCTGAAGCTGTCCGGCACGGGTGACGGCGACGATGCCGCGTTGCTCGAACGCGCGGCGCAAGGCGAGATCCGGCTGGCCGTCGCGTTCCATGAACCCGGCGCACGTTACGATCTTTTCTCGATCGACACGACCGCGACGCGCCACGGCGATGGCTACGCGTTGAGCGGCACGAAATCGGTCGTGCAGCATGGCGCGCAGGCCGATCACTGGATCGTGCCCGCGCGGCTCGACGGCGAGATTGCGCTGTTCGTCGTCGCGCGCGCTGCCGCGAACGCGCAGATCACCGACTATCGGACGATCGACGGCCAGCGCGCCGCGACGCTCGCATTCAACGCAACGCCGGCGCGCAAGCTGGACGGCAGGCACGCGGGCGCCGCCGCGCTGGAGCACATCGCGGACTACGGCGTGGTGTTGCTGTGTGCGGAAGCGGTCGGCGCGCTCGATGCGCTGAATCACGCAACCGTCGAATACACGAAGACCCGCCAGCAGTTCGGTGTGCCGATTGCGCGCTTCCAGGCGCTGCAGCACCGGATGGTCGAGATGCTGATCCACACCGAGCAGGCGCGCTCGGCGACGTATCTGGCGGCCGTGCGTTACGGCAGCGACGATGTCGACGAGCGCCGCCGCGCGGTATCGGCGGCAAAAGTGCGGGTGGGGCAGGCGGCGCGCTTCGTCGGACAGCAGGCAGTGCAGTTGCATGGCGGCATGGGCGTGACCAACGAGGTCGCGGCTGCGCATCTGTTCAAGCGTCTCGCTATCATCGAAACCACGCTCGGCGATGTCGATCATCATCTGGCGCGCTTCGCCGCGCTGCCGGGCTTCGCAACGGCCGACGCATGAGCGCCGCCGCCAACACATGCAAACGAGGTGAACGATGGGTTTGAGTTACGAGGACATGGAAGTCGGCAAGTCGTATGAAGTCGGCTCGCATACCTTCACGCGCGACGAGATCGTCCGGTTCGCGGAGCAGTTCGATCCGCAGCCGTTTCACGTCAGCGATGCGGGCGCTGCCGCATCGCCGTACGGCACGCTGATCGCGAGCGGCTGGCATACCTGCTCGGTGATGATGGGCATGCTGGTGCGCAACGTGCTGGCGGGTTCGACATCGATGGGGTCGCCGGGCATCGACGATTTGCGCTGGCTCAAGCCGGTACGCGTCGGCGACACGATCCGCATGATGAACAGCGTGCTCGACAAGCGCGTGTCGGCGAGCAAGCCGGATCGCGGCATCGTGTCGACGGAATGGCAGGGGTTCAATCAGAACGGCGAACTCGTGATTACCGTGCGCTCGAAGGCGATCTTCGGGCTGCGCAATCCGGGGTCGGCGGCATGACGCCGGACCTGACGCTCGCTTCGACCGCCGACGTACGTGGGCTCGTCGGCCAGCCGCCGCGCTTGAGCGCGTGGGTCGAGGTCGATCAGGCGAGCGTCGATCGCTTTGCTGTGGCAACGGGCGATCATCAATGGATTCATGTCGATCCCGAGCGCGCGAAGCGCGAGTCGCCGTTCGGCGGACCGATTGCGCACGGTTTTCTGACGCTGTCGTTGATACCTGCGTTGCTCGTCGATACGTTCCGTTTCGAGCAGCGCATGGGCGTCAACTACGGGCTCAACCGCGTGCGCTTTACGGCACCTGTACCTGTCGGGTCGCGGTTGCGGGCGAGCTTCGTGCTCGCGGGCGTGACGGATGTCGAAGAGGGCGGTGTGCAGATCACGTGGAATGTGACGCTCGAACGGCAGGGTAGCGAGCGCCCCGTGTGCATTGCGGAGTTCATTACGCGGCACTATTTCTAGGTGCGCCCGCTGGTGTTGCGCGATGTTCAGTGCTTTGCGCACTGCGTCGCGCCGAACGGTATTTGCTTCGCTTTTTCATCCGAAAACCCCAACCGGCACGCCCGCGCCTCGCAGGCATGTTCCAGATGTGCGGCATCGGCCCGACGCTCGACGCTCGGTCAGACACACCACTTCCGCGTCTTGTCTTTGCCGCTGGCGTTTGCGGTTTTTTGCGCTGGCATCCGCGGTTTTGGATTTTGCGCGGGCATCCGCGAATTGTTAGCGTGCTTCAGGCGTCGCCGGTGTGCGTTTGCCTTTGCGCTGGCATCCGCGATGCGTTAGCTCGCTTCAAGCGTCGCCCCTGTGCGGGGCGGCACCTACTTTTCTTTGCCGCCGCAAAGAAAAGTAGGCAAAAGAAAGCGGCTCACACCGCCAGCCTTTGACATTTGTCCACGGGCCCCTAACGTCCCCGTACTTTTCACGGCAACGCACCTGTACACGTGCGTTGCCAACGCTCTCTCTGTACGCCTCACCCGCTTCATGCATCCGCGTCACAGCACGCCGTGCCACACAGTCTGCCGCCGCCAAGGTGGCAAACTGTGTGTAGGTTGTCCCGCTTCACACGTCATTGCTCTTATCAGAAACACCGACCTTACTACCTGGTCCGGAGTGAGGCATTTATGGTGCGAACGCCTACACACAGTTTGCCGCCTGGGCGGCACAAACCATTCGCTGCCGCTGGTTGTTGTACGGGTGCATGAAGCGGGTGAGGCGCACTTTCGAAGCGTTGGCAGCGGGCATTGAACAGAGCGTTGCCGTGTGAATTGTAAGAACCTTTGGGGGCCCTCAGGCAAACACAAGAACTGGCGGTGTGAGCCGCTTTCTTTTGCCTACTTTTCTTTGCGGCGGCAAAGAAAAGTAGGTGCCGCCCCGCACAGGGGCGACGCGTGAAGCGAGCTAACGCATCGCGGATGCCAGCGCAAAGGCAAACGCACACCGGCGACGCGTGAAGCACGCTAACAATTCGCGGATGCCAGCGCAAAAAAACCGCGGATGCCAGCGCATCACTCCGAATACTTCCCAAGCTCAATCTTGGCAATAGCATTCCGATGCACCTCATCTGGCCCATCAGCAAACCGCAACCACCGCGCGGTGGTATAGGCATAAGCCAGAGGAAAATCATCACACATCCCAGCCGCGCCATGCGCCTGAATGGCCCAGTCAATCACCTGACACGCCATGTTGGGCGCAACAACCTTGATCATCGCGATCTCACCGCGCGCGCCTTTATTCCCGACGGTATCCATCATGTAAGCCGTCTTCAGCGTCAGCAACCGGGCCTGCTCGATCAGACACCTCGCCTCGGCAATCCGCTCCTGCGTAACAGTCTGCGCCGCAATCGGCTTGCCAAACGCCACACGCTGCAGCGTGCGCCTGCACATCAACTCGAGCGCACGCTCAGCAAGCCCGATCAACCGCATGCAATGATGAATGCGTCCCGGCCCGAGCCGCCCCTGCGCAATCTCAAACCCGCGCCCCTCGCCAAGCAACATATTCACAGCAGGCACGCGCACGTTATCCAGCGTGATCTCCATATGCCCGTGCGGCGCATCGTCATAACCGAACACGCTCAACGGTCGATGCACCGTAATCCCCGTCGCCTCCGCAGGCACGAGAATCATCGATTGCTGCGCGTGACGCGGCGCCTCAGGGTCCGTTTTGCCCATCACGATGAAGAGCTTGCAGCGCGGATCGCCCGCGCCCGACGACCACCACTTGTGCCCATTGATCACATACGCGTCGCCGTCGCGCACGATGCTCGTCTGAATGTTGGTCGCATCCGATGACGCCACCTCCGGCTCGGTCATCAGAAACGCCGAACGGATCTGGCCTTGCAGCAGCGGCTCCAGCCACTCGCGCCGGTTCTCCTCGTTGCCGTAACGCTCGATCGTCTCCATGTTGCCGGTGTCGGGCGCATTGCAGTTGAACACCTCGGGCGACCACGGCACACGGCCCATGATCTCGCACAGCGGCGCATATTCGAGGTTCGTCAGGCCCGCGCCGCGCTCGGAATCGGGTAGAAACAGGTTCCATAGGCCGGCATCGCGCGCCTGCTGCTTCAGCGTTTCGATCAGTTCCGTCGGCACCCACGCGTTGCCCGCCTGACGGTTGCGCGCCACTTCTGCAGCGTAGGCCTGTTCGTTCGGATAGATGTGCTCGTCGAAGAATGCGAGCAACTTGTCGCGCAATGCCTGAACCTTCGGGGTGTAGTCGAAATTCATCTTGCCCTCGTGGATGTCGTTGAATCCGGTCTACAGATCGAGCACGCGGTGTCGCAGGCCCATCACTCAGCGAACCTTCTGCGCATAGCGCCACGCAAGTTCGGCCATCGGCCTGGCGCGCCGTCCTGCGTCGGCGGCCTGTTCGCTCGCTGCCGTGCCGTCGACCACGCGCTTCATGATTCCCTGCAAGATCGCTGCGATGCGGAACATGTTGTACGCGAGATAGAAGTTCCAGTCGCCGCAAATCGTCTGGCCGGTGCGCTCGCAATAGCGTTGCACGTAGCGTGCCTCGTCGGGTATGCCGAGCGCGGTCCAGTCGAGTCCGGCGATGCCCCGAAACTGCTCTGGATCGACATGCCACGCCATGCAGTGATACGCAAAGTCGGCGAGGGGATCGCCGAGCGTCGACAGTTCCCAGTCGAGCACGGCTAGCACGCGCGATTCGTGCGGATCAAAGATCAGATTGTCGAGCCGGTAATCGCCGTGCACGACGGACACGCGCTGGCCCGCTTGTTCGTCCGTTTCGGCGGGCATATGTTGCGGCAGCCATTCGATCAGGCGATGCATCGCGTCGATCGGTTCGGTTTCCGACGCCTGATACTGCTTGCTCCATCGGCCGATCTGGCGCGCAAGGTAGTTGCCGGGCTTGCCGTAGTCCGCGAGCCCGACCCTGGCGACATCGACGCTATGCAGCGCGGCGATCACGCGATTCATCTCGTCGTAGATCGCACCGCGCTGCGCAGGCGTCATGCCGGGCAGCGACGGGTCCCACAGCACGCGGCCCTGGACGAACTCCATCACGTAGAACGCCCGGCCGATCACGCTTTCGTCCTCGCATAGCGCGAGCATCTTCGCGACGGGTACGTCGGTGTCGCGCAGCGCATGCATCACGCGATACTCGCGCTCGATCGCATGCGCGGACGGCAGCAGTTTCGCGGACGGGGCAGGCTTCGCGCGCATCACATAAGCGCGCGTCGGCGTAATCAGCTTGAAGGTTGGATTCGACTGGCCGCCCGCGAATTGTTCGAGCGTCAGAGGTCCGGCAAAGCCGTCGACATGTTGCGCGAGCCAGGCGGAAAGGGCGCCCGTGTCGATGCGCTGCCGTTCGCTGACGGGCCGCGTGCCTTCAAAAGCGGAGTAGTCGGTAGGTGTCGCGTCTTGCGGCATGTCTCCTCCGTTGGATGATCGAACGATCGGCCTGCTAGCTGCGCCTGCTCTGAATGAATTGTGCGTAAAGCATTTCCATCGACGTATTGCGCACGTCACGATGCAGCGGCGAGGGCGGCGCGTGATTGATCATCCTCACCACCCAGTCGCGCGGCGCGGCCCCGACGTCGAGCGCGTTGACGCAGCCCGTCGCCTGCGCGAGATGGCCGAAGAAGGTGCGGCCGCCCGCCGTGATCGCATGCGACAGGATCGCGCGATTGACGCCGCCGTGCAGCACGAGCAATACGACATCCCACGATGGGTCGGCGCGCAGCGCGGCCAGCGCCGGCAGCACGCGGTCGAACAGTGCGCCGATCGTCTCGCCGCCGAGAAACTGCAGGTCCTCCGCAACGATGCCGTCGAACGCGCCGATAAACGCCGCTTCGAGATCGTGGGCGGGAACCGAACCCGGCTTGCCGCTGCGTATTTCTTCCCATGCGGGTTCGATGTCGATCCCGGTGTGCTGGCTCATTTGCGCGAGCACGCGCTGTGCCGTCTCGACCGTGCGCGGCAAGCCACTGGCGATCACGCGATCGAACCGCACGTTCTGGTCGGCAAACGCGCGGCCGGCGGCATCGGCCTGTGCGCGGCCGTTTTCGTTGAGCGGCACGCGCTCGGGGTCGATCGTACTGCCCGATGCATCGAAGTACGTGACGTCGCCGTGCCGCATCAGATAGATGCGGCGGCGCTTCGGCAACTGATAGCCGGACCCGGTCGACGTGCTCATTTGTAGTTGGGTGCGCGCTTTTCGAGGAACGCGGTGATGCCCTCCAGCCCGTCGCGATGATGCAGCGACGCGACGAAGCTGTCGCGCTCCGCAACGAGATGCTCGGGCAGCGATTGCGCGCCCGCCGCCGCGATCAATCCTTTGATGCGTGCCTTCGCATTCGGCGATACCTTGCCGAGGTCGTCGGCCCACGCGATCGCCGTATCGCGCGCGGCGCCCGGCTTCACGAGCCGGTTGACGACGCCCAGCTCGTACAGACGCTGTGCGCCGATCGGCTTGCCTTCAATCAGCACTTCCGTTGCAATCTGACGCGGCAACGCGCGCGCGAGGAACCACGAGCCGCCGCCATCCGGCGTAAGGCCGACGCGTGCATACGACATTACGAACTTCGCGTCGTCGGCGGCGACGATCAGGTCGCATGCGAGCGCAAGCGAAAAGCCCGCGCCTGCCGCCGCGCCGTCGACGGCCGCGATCACCGGCTTCGACGACGCCTGCAACGCGGCGATCCATTCGCCGAGCAGATCGATGCTTTGCGCCTGCACGGACGGATCTTTCGCGCGGTTTTCGAGCAGACGGTTCAGGTTGCCGCCCGCGCAGAAGAAGTTGTCCGCGCCCGTGATGACGACGGCGCCGATCGACGGATCGCGTTCGGCGGTGTCGATTGCTTCGATGCCGGCGGCGTACATGTCCGGGTGCATCGCGTTGCGCGCGCCCGGGTTCGACAGCGTCAGCACGAGCGTCGATTCGCTTTCGGCTGGGCGGGAGGCGAGCAGTTCGGCAGCCATTACGCTTGCTCCTTCGTGTGGTCCTGATCGGCGGCGTCGGCTTGCGTGAGCGAGATGCCGAGTTGCGCGCGGCGCGCCAGCCACGGCGACGGACGGTAGCGTGGATCGCCGAGCACGTTGAACATGTTGCGCAGAATGGTCAGGATGGTTTGGGCGCCGAGCGCATCGCCGAGGGCGAGCGGCCCCCGCGGATAGCCGAGGCCGAGTGTCACGGCGAGGTCGATGTCCTGCGGCGACGCAATCTGGCGCTGTGCGATATCGCAGCCGATGTTGACGATCGTCGCGACCACGCGCTGCGCGACGAAGCCCGTCGAATCGCGGATGACAGTGACGGGCACGCCGTCGTGTGCGAAGAGAGCGTGCGCGGTATCGCGCGCGGCGCGCGTCGTTGCGGGCGTGGTCATCAGCGTGCGGCGTTGCGCGTCGACGAGCGGGAAGAGGGTATCGATGGCAACGACGCGGCTCGCGTCGAGGTTTTCATCGACAGCCGCGGTGGTCGCGTCGAAGCCGAGCGGCGTGACGACGATCAGCGAATCGGCGGCGGGGGTGGTGCCTTCGTCGACGGCGACGCGGGCCTTCGCGATCAACGCGAGCACGGCGTCGCGCGCAGCGGGCACGCGTGCGCTGACCCACACTCGCTTCGGCAGCTCGGTCGGTGCGGGCGCTTCGACAGGCGCCTGCTGCTTGCCGTCGACATATACATAAAAGCCTTCGCCAGCCTTGCGCCCGATCAGCCCGCCCGCGAGGCGCGTGCCCGTGATCGGCGACGGCGTGAAGCGCGGCTCTTCATAGAACTGGTGATAGATCGATTCCATCACCGGGTGCGACACGTCGAGCGCCGTCAGATCGAGCAGCTCGAATGGCCCGAGACGAAAGCCCGCCTGCTCGCGCATGATGCGGTCGATATCGACGAAGCTCGCGACGCCTTCGTCCGCGACGCGCAAGCCCTCCGTATTCATGCCGCGGCCCGCGTGATTGACGACGAAGCCGGGCATATCCTTCGCGCGCACGGGCGTGTGGCCCACGCGGCGCGCGAGATCCATCAGCGCGTCGCCGGCGGCGGGATCGCTGCGCAGGCCGTCGATCACTTCGACGACCTTCATCAGCGGCACCGGATTGAAGAAGTGATAGCCGACGACGCGCGATGGATCGGCGCACGCGGCCGCAATCGCCGTGATCGACAGTGAAGACGTATTCGACGCGAGAATGCAGCGCTCGCTGACGATGCCTTCGAGTTCCTTGAAAAGCGCGCGCTTCACATCGAGCTTTTCGACGATCGCTTCGACGACGAGGTCGCAGTCCTTGAGTTCGCCGATCGCCGTGGCGCCCGTTACGTTCGCGAGCGCGGCAAGCGAGCGCGAATTGTCGAGCTTGCCTTTGGCGACCAGCTTCGAGAACGTGTCGGACAGGTAATCGCGCGCCGCGCCGATGGCAGCGGCATTCGTGTCGTAGAGCCTGACCTTGAGGCCCGCGAGCGCGGCGATCTGCGCGATGCCGCGTCCCATCGCGCCCGTGCCGACGATGCCGACGGTCTCGATGCTGGTCTGGCGAGAGGTATTCGGTGCCATGATGTGACTCACTCCATGATTATTCTAAAATAGTACGTTCGTTTCAATTCGTCGTGTGCGCGTGCATGTGCGCGGTCCGCGACGAATGGCAAGCGACTTTCGACAACCATCCGCAGGGAGACACCGGATGATCAAGCTGCACGGTTTTGCGCTGTCCAACTATTACAACAAAGTGAAGTTTGCGCTGCTCGAATTCGGCATTCCGTTCGAGGAAGTGTGCGTTCCGTTCAGCCAGGACGAGGCGGTGCTCGAACACTCGCCGCTCGGCAAGGTGCCGTACATCGTGACTGAGCATGGCAGCCTGTGCGAGTCGCAGGCGATCATCGAATATCTGGCCGCGGCCTTTCCGGAGAAGGCAATCTTCTCGCGCGACCCGTGGGAAGCCGCGAAGGAGCGCGAATTGATCACGTTCGTGGACGTGCATCTCGAACTGACGGCGCGCAATCTGTACAAGCAGGCGTTCTTCGGCGGCACGATCACCGACGCCACGAAAGGGCGCACCGAGAAACTGCTGATCCATCATATCCGCGGCTTCAGGCGGCTCGCGAAGTTCACGCCGTATCTGCGCGGCGAGCAGTTCAGCATCGCGGACGTGGCGGGCTTCGTGAGCTTGCCGCTCGTCGGCATCGCGACGCAGGCCGTGTACGGGCGCGATTTTCTGCTCGATGTCGGCATCGACTGGAAGCCGTACGTGAAGGCGATCAATGCACGCCCGGCCGCGCAGCGCGTGACGGACGACCGCAAGGCCTACATGGAAGCGCAAAAGAAGCAGTGAGGGCGCGGCACGACCGCGCGCCGCATGCGGCGACCGACAGGCGCCGCGCCGCTTCGCGCGCGATGACGAAGAACCGGGGTTCGTTCGCAGCATCGCGCGCGCCATCTCAGAGACGCGCCAGCCGTTCGAGCGCGGTGGCGAGCGTGTCTTCTTTCTTCGCGAAGCAGAAGCGCACGACGCCCGATTCATGCGACTCGTGATAGAACGCCGACACGGGAATGGCGGCCACGCCGATCTCGCTCGTCAGCCATTGCGCGAATTCGGCTTCGGGCATGTCGCTGATGGCCGAATAGTCGACGCACTGGAAATACGTGCCCGTGCACGGCAACAGCTTGAAGCGCGATTGCGCGAGACCGGCGCGGAAGAAATCGCGCTTCTTCTGATAGAAGGCGGGCAGGTTCAGATACGGCGCCGGGTCCTGCATATAGTGCGCGAGGCCGAGTTGCATCGGCGTGTTGACGGTGAACACGTTGAACTGATGGACCTTGCGGAATTCCGCCGTCAGCGCGGCGGGCGCGGCCACGTAGCCGACCTTCCAGCCCGTCACGTGATACGTCTTGCCGAAGCTCGACACCACAAAGCTGCGCTGCGCGAGTTCCGGATAGCGCGCCACGCTTTCGTGCGGTGCGCCGTCGTAGACCATGTGCTCGTACACTTCGTCGGAAAGAATCAGCACATTCGTGCCGCGTACGATCTCTTCGAGCTTCTTCATGTCCTCCGCGCGCCAGACGGTGCCCGTCGGGTTGTGCGGCGTGTTGATGAGGATCATGCGCGTTTTCGGCGTGATCGCGGCGGCCAGCCTGTCGAACGGGATGGCGTAGTCGGGCGCTTCGAGCGTGACGAACACGGGCTTGCCGCCCGCCAGTTCGATCGACGGCAGGTAGCTGTCGTACGTCGGCTCGACCACGATCACTTCATCGCCCGGATGGACGGCGCACAGGATCGCCGTCAGAAGCGCCTGCGTCGCGCCCGCCGTTACCGTGATTTCGGTCGTGGCGTCGTAGCGGCGTCCGTACAGGTTGGCGATCTTCTCGGAGATCGCCTGGCGCAGCGGCGCGACGCCTGCCATCGGCGGGTACTGGTTGTGGCCTTCGCGCATCGCGCCGGCCACGGCATCGACGATGCGCGGATCGCAATCGAAATCCGGAAAGCCCTGGCCGAGATTGACCGCGTTCTTTTCGGCGGCGAGCGCGCTCATCACGGTGAAGATCGTCGTGCCGACGGTCGGCAGACGGGATGGGAACGATGGAGGCAGGGTGGTCATAGGCGTGCTCGTCAGATCGTGCGGTGCGTTCATGTCGCGGTCCGGATGCGGTCGTGGTCGTTGATGCCGTTGTGGTCAGGCGTGAAGCTCGATTGTAGGGAAAATCCGCGCGGCGGTTGGCGGTGCCGCCCGGCAGCGCGTCGCGTCGCCCCCGTTTCGTTTCGTCTGCGGACTGCGCTGGCGCCCGTCAGGCCTCGACAGGCGCTTGCGCCGTCAGCGCACATTCGACGACGAACGGCGCGGGCTGCGCGATCCGGAAACCGAAATCGCGGGCAACCCGTTTCGCGAGCTTCAACACCGCGCGATCTTTCGAGACCAGCCAGTCCGCCTGCATCGCATAAGCGAGTTCGAGAAACTTCTGGTCGTCGCGATCCTTGCATTTGGGCAGCGTGGGCGCGTTCTCGTCGGGCGTGGGCTCGACTAGCGTCGATAGCCGCGCGAGCGTCGCGAGCGCGGCGGTTTTGTCGACAGCGCGCTTTTCGAACTGCGGATAGTCGAGCACGTAAGTGAGTTCGGCGAGGCAGCGTGCGTCGATCAGCGCACGCAGCGCACCGCTTTCGAGCGCAGCGAGAATGGGGCGCGTGTGCGGGTCGTCGAACACGAGAATGTCGATCCACACGTTCGAATCGAGCACGACGGCGGGCGCCGCCGCATTTCTTGCGGCAGGCGTGTTCTGTTCGGGCAAGGCAGGGGTTTCGGGCATTCGTTACAATCTGGCTTTCGTCTTTGACCGCCAGGCACGGCGTGCCTGAAAGCCTCTATGATAATCGTTCTGTCGCCGGCCAAATCGCTCGACTACGACACCCCGCCGCACGTCAAGAAGCACACCATCCCCGATTTCGTCGATGACGCCGCCGAGCTGATCGGCGATCTGCGCCGCTTGTCGCCGCAAGACATCGCGTCGCTGATGGACATTTCCGATCAGCTCGCGCATCTGAATTTCCAGCGTTACGCCGACTGGTCGCCGAAATTCGACACGTCCAATGCGAAGCAAGCCGTGCTCGCATTCAACGGCGACGTGTATGAAGGCTTCGACGCGAAGTCGCTGTCCGCATCCGATCTCGACTATGCGCAGCAGCATGTGCGCGTGCTGTCGGGCCTCTACGGTCTGCTGCGTCCGCTCGATCTGCTGCAGCCGTATCGGCTAGAAATGGGCACGCGCTTCGAGAACCGGCGCGGCAAGGATCTGTACGCGTTCTGGGGCGAGCGCATCACGCAGGCGCTCAACCGGCAACTGGAAAAGAAGCAGGACGGCTCGCGCGTGCTGGTCAACTGCGCGTCGACGGAATATTTCAAATCGGTCAAACCGAAGAAACTCGCCGCGCCCGTCATCACGCCCGTGTTCGAGGACTGGAAGGGCGGGCGCTACAAGATCATCAGCTTTCACGCGAAACGCGCGCGCGGTTTGATGGCGCGCTATCTGGTGGCGAATCGCTTCGAAACGCCGGAGCAACTCAAGGGCTTCGACGCCGAAGGCTACGCTTTCGACGCCGATGCTTCGAACGATTCCACCTACGTCTTTCGCCGGCGCATCGCTGACTGACGCCGCGCCGAACCAGCAGGAAACACCATCATGACGCTATCCATTACGAGCAATTTCGACGCAGGCGCGATCGAAGTCCTGTCCTGCGCGCAGGCCGACAACATCCGCTTGCGCGTGCGTGCCGACAGCCACGCCGACTTTGCGCAGTGGTTCTATTTCCGGTTGTCGGGCGCGCGCGGCGAGCGCTGCGTGATGACCTTCGAGAACGCCGCCGACTGTGCATTCGCCGACGGCTGGCGCAACTATCAGGCGTGCGCGAGCTATGACCGCGTGAACTGGTTTCGCGTGCCGACCTCGTACGACGGCCGCGTGCTGACCATCGATCACACGCCCGATTTCGACCGCATCTATTACGCGTACTTCGAGCCGTACAGCGAAGAGCGTCACTCGGAATTTCTCGGCGCAGTTCAACAGATGCCGCATGCGGCGCTGACGGAACTGGGCAAGACGGTCGAAGGCCGGCCGATGTCGCTGCTCACGCTCGGCACGCCGAGCTTGCTCGAAGACGGCACGCTGAAGCCGAAGAAGACCATCTGGATCATCGCGCGCCAGCATCCGGGCGAGACCATGGCCGAGTGGTTCGTCGAAGGTCTGGTGAAGCGGCTCGCGGGGTGGGGCGACTGGTCGGGAGACCCCGTCGCGCGCAAGCTCTTCGATTACGCCGACTTCTACATCGTGCCGAACATGAACCCGGACGGCAGCGTGCACGGCAACCTGCGCACGAATGCGGCCGGCGCGAACCTGAATCGCGAATGGATGGAGCCGGACGCTGCGCGCAGCCCCGAAGTGCTGCTCGTGCGCGACGCGATTCATGCGACGGGTTGCGATCTGTTCTTCGACATTCACGGCGACGAGGCGCTGCCGTATGTGTTCGTCGCGGGCTCGGAGATGCTGCCGAGCTTCACCGAACGCCAACGCCAGGAGCAGACGGCATTCATCGAAAACTTCAAGCGCGCGAGTCCCGATTTCCAGGACAAGTATGGTTATGAAGCGAGCAAGTATCGGCAGGATGCGCTGAAGCTGGCATCGAAGTACGTCGGCAACGAGTTCGGTTGCCTGTCGCTGACGCTGGAGATGCCGTTCAAGGACAACGCCAATCTGCCCGACGAACGCGTGGGCTGGAACGGTGAGCGCAGCGCGTCGCTCGGTGCGTCGATGCTGCAGGCGATTCTCTGGCATATGGAGACGTTTGCCTGACGCGCTGTATCGACGAATCGCAAAGGTATGTAAAAAAGCGAGGCCACGCGTGATGCGTGGCCTCGCTTTTTATTGCTCGCGTGGTTTGTCTGATCGGATGGTCAGATCAGGCTCTCGCGCGAGCTCAATGTGTCTTCTTCGCGGCCGACTTTTTTGCGCTCGTTTTAGCGCTCGTCTTCGCGGCGCTGCTCTTGGTCGTCACGGCCTTGCCTGACGATTTGCCCGACTTCTTGTTGCCTGACTTGTTCGTCGTGCCTTTCGTCGACTTGCCTGAGTTTTTCTTCGAACCCTTGCCGCTGACAGCGTGCTTGCCCTTCGCCGTGTTCGATCCCGACGACGCCGTGCTTCGCGAGCGCAGAGGCGGCACGGGATCGTTCCAGCTGAACGCGAGCATCTGCGCGCCGACATAGCCGCAGCGGAACTTGAGCTGCGCCGGGTCGCCGCCGCTTTGCGGAACGCCCAGACCTTCGACGGTCACGACGCTGTCGACCTTGACCTTCTGCTTGCCTTCGTCGAACGAATCGTTCCAGGGCGTGACGGCTGCGTGCGCGCTGTCGAATGAACTGGGGGGGAACTCGACGTGATCGAAAGCCGTCGACGTACTCGCGACAAAGTTGCCATGCGCGGCGCAATCCGCAACGAGCGGATCGGCGTGCATATCGTTGATGAATTTGCTGACGAGGTCGTTGTGCTGCCCGAGTTGATCGGCGAGGGCAGGCAGCGAGCATGCGAGCGACGCGCTCGCAATCCACACCGCTAGCCGGCCGACCAACCGCGGCAATCGGCGCGGTGCGTTGGTGCGATCCATCTATCTATGATCAATGCTATGAAGACGTCAGGCACATAAGATGCCCATCCGCAGGAAGGAGTTCAATCCTGGCACAAATATTTTGCCGTGTCGTAGTGCCCGATCTCAACGAGCGATAGATGGGCGGATGTTGCATGCATCAGCAATCGCGCCGGACGGGCGCATTCATCTCGATGCCATTGCACAGCGGTTGAAGGATCAGGTGCGCGGACCGCCGAGACGATAGCGCCGCACGTCATACGTCGTGACCCACGCGGGACGATAGACGGCGATCAACGCCGTCGACATACCCGTGAACCACGATTCGCCCGACGCAAGCAGGAACACGCTAAACGCATAGCCGGCCGGGATGACCGACATCGAGCCGTCGGCGAGCGCGATATGCGTTGCCAGCGCAACGGCCGATGCCACCGACACCGCGATAGCGGGCGACACGAAACCCTGGCCGAAGATGAACATGAAGAGATTGCGCGGCAGCCACGCGACGCATGCACGTTGCAGGAGCGTCGATACGCCGACGGGAACGGCGCCGAATACGAGGAAGGTGAGTGCGATGCCTTGCCACGGCGCGTCGAAGACGACGGCGGCAAGCCCCGTCACGATGGCCATTGCGATGAGTGCGAGCCCCCAGTCGAATAGCGTGACGACGAGCGTCGCACCGAGCAGGTGAATCACCGTGCCATCTTCGAGCCAGGCGTTGGTCGCCCACAGCACCGACACGGCGACGATGATGGCGAGCCACACATGCTGGAGCACGGGTTCCTGCAAGCGCCTGAACGGATTCTTCCAGAGCGCGAGCGCGAGCAAAGCCACAGCGGCGATCCAGCCACCGACAGCGACCCACAACGGAAGCGGTGTGTAGAGGAAACCCATGTCTTCATATTACTCGTTGAATAGCGAAACGTGTGAGCGGATTCCATGCCAGCGATGATTTATGTCTATTCACGGTGGATTCCTTTCGACCTTTACATCCTTTGCACCTTTACATCGCGCCGTCGTCGCGTTCCGGGCGTTTGCGCCGTATGTCGTAGGGCGTCGTCGCTTCGGCGGCCATCGGCAGTGCGCCGGTGGTGTCGTTGGCAGGCAACGGATAGCGGAAAGTTCGCGGCTTGCGCTGCCGCAGTGGCGCAACGTTGGACGTCACGCGCGCGGGCCGCTGGATGCGATTGTGTCCGCTGCGCAGCACTTCGAGTTGCGCGGTGAGCCAGCCGTTGTAGATCGCGACGGCGGCGGCGCGGTTCGGTGCGCCCAGTTGCTGGAAGATCGTCGCCAGATGGATTTTCACGGTGCCCTCGCTGATGCCTAACGCGCGAGCAATCATTTTATTCGTACTGCCCATGTGCACGCAGCGCATGATCTGTTCTTGCCGCGGCGAAAGGCCGCCGCCCAGGCGTGGCCGCTTGGGCGGCGCGACCAGTTCTAGCGAGCGAGCCTCGTTCAGTTGACGCGCGAGCTTGCCGGACGAGACGGGTGCGTCGAACGACAGGGCGCCCGCAGGAATGTAGTGAACGCCCAGCAAAACCATTTCTAGCGCGCGCACGATCACGCGCGGATCGGTGGAGCGCGGAATGACGCCGAGCACGCCTTTCTCGACGAACGCGCGCACATGGGCGGGCGATATGTCGTCGACCAGCACGGCGACGGGCAGGCCGGGATGGTTGGCGAGCAACGTGCGGGCGTCGAGGGGCGACATCCAGTCCTCCCAGTCGATCAGCAACAGGTCGGGTTGCAGGCGGCGCAGCGTGCGCTCGACCTGCGGCCAGTCCTGCGCTTCGCCGAACCGTGCCTGCCGGTCGATTTGCCGTAAGAGAGTCTTGAGTCCTTCCCTGCGTTCGGCGTCCGAGTTGAAAACTGAAAATCGCATGCATTGCCTCCTGATCGATCGGTCGTGACGGCGCGATGCACGCAACGATTTCGTCGTCGCGCAGCGATGCACCATCGTGTCGATGATGACAAATTCCCAGTCGCGTGGCGGCCTGTCCAGGTGGCATAGGACGAGTGCCATGAAAAAAGCCCCGCACGCGGCGGGGCTTGATTCGATGCAGAGAAAACTCTGAAGTGATCAGTGGAAATGTGGCTGAGCGGGCTCGGCATCTTCCGGCATTTCGGCGTGAACGATCTCGCCGAGCGGGTCCGCATAAAGTGGGACGCCGCAGTCGTCACAATATTCCGGCTCGAAGCGGCCAGCATGACGGCGGATATCGGTGATGCCCGTTTCTTTCAGCAACGCGACGATATCTTCGAGCGGACCTTCAGCCGACATCGCCTCTTGCGGTTCCTCGTCGATGCCCGGGTCGCCGTTCTCGCGGCCGTACAGCGGCCACACGACGCCGTAGATCACGTCGTTGCTGCCGCGGCGCGTGAAGCCGATCCGGTATTCGTCGATGCGCCGCTCGCCGAAGCCGGCGACGACCGCGCGCAGTTCGTCGGGCGTCGCGCCGATCGTGTCGAACAGATAGCGCACCGCGGTGCGAACGGTGTGCGGGCGCACGCGCTCGTCGGCGTCGCGGCAGGCCGAGTAGTAGGCGTCCGGCAACAGGCATTCGAACTCGCAACCGGGCAGCACGACGGCCAGATTGGCGCCGCCTTGCGTCGCCCATTGTTCGAGACATTGGCCGCGCTCGATGCGCGAGCCACCTTCTTCCTCCTGCCAGCGGAACACGGGCGCGCCGACGGGCGCCGCGACGACGGCCAGCACGAAGCGTGGATCGGCGAGAATGGGCGACGTTTCCGGCAGTTCGCCAAAATTGATCTTCGCGTTTCCGCCAGCCACGGCTGCCTGCGCCAGCTGCTGCGCGAGCCGCCAGGTTTCGACGTGATGACGCGGTAACTGGTCGATGCTATACATAAAGGGCGCCATCGCGACACGCGTGCCGGCTGCAAGCACATGCGCCTGCAGATGGGCGCGCAGCGCGTCGGCCGCGTCGCCTTTGAGGGTGCCCGACGGAATCGCGTAGCGCGTCCAGGCCAGTACGGGCGCGGCGATCAGCAACGCTTCGTACTGGACGCCGTCGTGCTCGACGAGCAGCGACTCGCTATGCGTTTCGGCCATGTCGGCCAGGGCGCCGTAAGCATCCGGATGATTCTGCTGGAGATGGTCGAGTGCGGCGTCGAGCGTGGTCTGGTTGCCGTTGCGGACTATTTTCGCGAGCAGTGCGTCGAGCTTGGATTCCCAGAAGCGGTCTTCGGTGCGGCTGCCCGACGCGAAGAGCGCGAGCGACAGACCGACCAGCTTGTCGGCATCGGGAGGGAGACGTTTGGCGATTCGCGAGCGCATAAATCCGGAGGTTGTGTGCAGAGAACCATATATTCTAGTCGTTTCTTCGTCGACATATTATCGACACGCACTGCTGGCAGCGAATCGCCCGCGGTGTGGGCTTGTCCGTCCGTGAAGGGCGCGCTCGCGGAGGCTGTTGGTCCGTGTCGGGCCTTGCGTTCGTGGCTTTCGCCTGAGCTTTCCTATACTCGTTCTGCAGATGTTTCGACGTCTGCGCGGCGGTCGTTCAGGTCACTTTGGGGTCGTGTCGGGGGTAATGCATGGTGAAGTCGGATCAACTGATCGAGCGGCTGGCGGCTGTGTTCGCGTTGCTGCTGCTGGTCGGCGGCTCGCTGCTGGTGCTGGCGCCGTTCACGACCGCGCTGCTGTGGGGCGCGATTCTCAGCTACAGCTCGTGGGGCTTGTACTGCAAGCTGTCGCAGACCTTGGGCGGGCGGCGCAAGTGGGCGGCGACGCTGATCGTGCTCATCATTCTGGTCGTCGTGCTGGGCCCCTTCGTGTACGCGGGGTTTGCGCTGGGCGCGCATACCAAGGACATCACCGCGTTCGTGCAAAAGCTGACGGATTCGGGCTTGCCCGATTTGCCCGGTTGGGTTGCGCGGATTCCGCTCGTCGGCTCGAGCATCGAATCGTTCTGGGAGCGCGTGACCAGCAGTAATTCCGAGATGGTTGCGCAACTGCGTGTGCTGGCCGCGCCGGCGGGCAAGTGGGTTCTCGCGGCGGCACTTGCTGTCACGCATGGGCTAGGATTGCTCGCGCTCAGCATCATTCTCACTTTCTTCTTTTATACGGGCGGCGAAGGCGCTGCGGCGTGGCTCAACGCGGGCATGCGGCGCATTGCCGGCGAGCGCGCCGACTATCTGCTGGCGCTGGCGGGCAGCACGGTGAAGGGCGTGGTGTATGGCATCCTCGGGACGGCGCTGGTGCAGGGCGTGCTGGCTGGTTTCGGCTGCTGGATTGCCGGCGTGCCGACGCCGGCGTTGCTCGGACTCGCGACGTTCTTTCTTTCGGTGATACCGGGTGGCCCCGTGGTGGTGTGGCTGCCCGCCGCGATCTGGCTGTATCACGGCGGCGCAACGGGATGGGCGATCTTTCTCGTGGTGTGGGGCGTGGTGGTGGTGGGGATGTCCGATAACGTCGTCAAGCCTATCCTGATTGGAAAGAGCAGCGACATGCCGCTGATTCTCGTGATGCTCGGCATCCTGGGCGGCGCGTTCGCGTTTGGCTTCCTCGGCGTGTTCATTGGTCCGACGCTGCTCGCCGTGGCATACACGGTGTTGCATGACTGGACGATCGGTTCGCCCGATGCTCGCGAACTGGCTGCGAAGGCGGGTGGAAAGCCGGTGGACGCGGTGGCGCAAGTCGAGAAGGCGCGGGAGGAATGATTGCTTTGGCCGCTTTAGAAAAAACTTTGCATCTCACCCTTGTCACGTGGCGTGGGATGGCCTAAGATTCGCGTCCTCGTTGAGCGGCAGTCAGTTGGATGCGACACAACGGGGCCGCGGCAGAGACGGCGCGGTCGTGAAGTCAGCAAGGTTTTTCAGGCGAT
>NZ_JAGUUD010000069.1:0-46230 GCF_020177535.1 Paraburkholderia sp. XV
AAAGAAAAGTAGGTGCCGCCCCGCACAGGGGCGACGCCTGAAGCACGCTAACAAAACGCGGATGCCAGCGCAAAACTCAGAACACCGAACGGCGACGACGCGTGAAGCAAGACAACGCATCGCGGATGCGAGCGCAAAGGCGCAAAACACCAAACCGCGACGCGTGAATCACGCTACCCAATCGCAGATGCCAGCAAAAAGCCCAAAACACCAACCTCACCGCGCAATGACCACAAAGAACCCGAGAGACAGTTAGGACGCTGCTGCGCGAAAACTAATCCTACCCTTGCCTCTGCGAAGTATCCGTCGCAAACCGGCACCCCAACCTATACCTCGATCCCGGATGCACGAACCGCGCGAACGTCACCGCGACACCGCTCGTCCACGTGCGACGCATCAACGTGAGGCAGGGCTCTTCAGGCGCGATCTGCAGCAACTCAGCTTCAGCGCGGCTCGGCAGCCCCGCATCCACCACATGCTCGACATCATGCGCGGGCACGACGCTGAACAGATATTCAGACGGACGCACCACCGCAAAATCCTGCTCGATGAAATCCGGCGCGATGGCGGGATTCACGTAACGGTCCTCGAGCTGCACCGGCAAGCCATTCTCGCGATGCACGCAGATCACATGAAACACCGACGCACCCAACGGCAACCCCAGCGCGTTCGACACATTGACAGGCGCCACCTCGCGCCGCATGAGCACGGTCTGATAGCTATATTCATGGCCCCGCGAGCGAATCTCATCGCCGATATGCGCGATCATCAGCAACGTCGACTGCGGCTTGGATTCGGCAACGAAAGTGCCCACACCCGAGACCCGCGTCAGCAAGCCTTCATTCGTGAGCTCGCGCAACGCGCGGTTGACCGTCATCCGCGACACGCCGAGCGATTCGACGAGATCCAGTTCCGATGGAATGCGATCGCCCGCGCGCCGCTCGCCGGACTCGATCGTGTTGCGGATGTATTGCTTCACCTGCTCGTAGCGCGCAGCAGGGGCGCCGTTCGGTGCATCGGGCGTCATCGCGTGAGCATTCGGCCCGCGAGCCTTGCGTGCTTTCACAAGGGCTCGCGTGCGCAGCTTGTCGCGGATGGCGGGCATCGGCTTTATCGGCTGAGCCGCGCGCTCATACCGGGGCCGCGCTGTCCGCGCCGCGCGACCAGAATGCGTTCCGGTCGAAGTAGTTTTGCAGGAACTGGCGCAGGCGCGGCTGGTTCGCGTCGTGAAAGACATCGTGCGGCTTGCCTTGCACGGCGATGCGCCCCTGGTCGATGAACACGACCTTGTCGGCAACCTGCGCGGCGAAGCCCATTTCATGCGTGACGACAGCCATCGTCATGCCGTCGCGCGCAAGCTGCTTCATCACCTGCAGCACTTCGCCGACCAGTTCCGGGTCGAGCGCGGAAGTCGGCTCGTCGAACAGCATGATGTGCGGCTCCATCGCGAGCGCGCGCGCAATCGCGACGCGCTGCTGCTGACCGCCCGACAGCTTCGCCGGATACGCGTCGCCCTTGTGCGCGAGGCCCACCGTTTCGAGCATCGCATTGGCGCGCTTTTTCGCATCGTCGCGCGACAGGTTGCGCACGCGCAATAGCGCCTCCATCACGTTGCCGAGCGCCGTCATGTGCGGCCACAAGTTGAACTGCTGGAACACCATGCCGACGTTGCGGCGCACGCGGTTGATCTCGCCCTGCGACGCGCGCACGCGCTTGCCGTTGCGTTCCGTATAGCCGAGCAGTTCGCCTTCGATACGCACGTCGCCGTGATCATAAGTCTCCAGCGCGGCGAGGCAGCGCAGCAGCGTGCTCTTGCCCGAGCCCGACGGCCCGATGATGCACACCACTTCCGAGCGCTTGATGTCGAGATCGACGCCGCGCAGCACTTCGACGTCACCGAAGCGCTTGCGCAGATCGCGCACTTCGATCAGCGGCGCCGGGCTGGATTGCGTCATATCGAGCGTAGAAGAAGCGGGCATGTCGACGAGTGCATTCATGATGAACCTTGATTATCGATTACGCCATGAAGCGGGCAACGCGCGCTTCCGCCCACATGCCGGCGCGCGACGTGAGTTCGACGAGCGCGAGATAGCACACGCACAGCACGAGCAAGGTTTCGACGAACGCGAACGTCGCGGAGCCGATGCCCGTCAGCACGAACGTCAGTTCGGGCACGGTGACGATCGACAGCACGGCCGTTTCCTTGCTGAGCACGATGGTCAGGTTGGTCAGCGCGGGCACGATCAGCACCAGCATTTGCGGCACCTGGATGCGCAGCACCGCTTGCCAGCGCGTGAGGCCGAGACATGACGCGGCTTCGAGATGCCCACGCGGTATCGATTGGAAGCCGGAACGGAACGCTTCCGCGAAATACGCGCTGCCGTACAGGCCGAGACCGAGCACGCCCGCCGTCAGCGGTTCGAGCGTCAAGCCGAACGACGGGCCGCCGTAGTAGAGCAAAAAGAGTTGCACGAGAAACGGCGTGCCGCGAAACAGCTCGATATACGCGCGCAGCACGCCGCGCACCCAGCGCCCGCAAAACAGTTGCAGCACGGCGATCAGGAAGCCGATCAGGAGCCCGAGCACAACGCCGACGATCCATGTGCCGAGCGTCGTCGCGAGGCCGGCGGCGATGGGTTGCAGATTGTGCGTGATGACGGTGGGATCGAATTGCTGCATCGTCCGGTCCTCAGGTGTGTTGCAGCCGATGCTCGGCGGCGTGTGCGACGAGAGCAAGCGCACCGCAGATCACGAAGTAGATCAGTCCCGCCGCGACATAGGCTTCGAGCGGCCGATATGTGCTCGCCGCGATGTTCTGCGCGGTGCGCGTGATTTCGGCCACGCCCACCACGGAGATCAGCGACGACGCCTTGATCAGCAGCACCATTTCATTGACGAGCGAAGGCAGCGTCATGCGAAAGGCTTGCGGCACCTGTATGCGCCGCAGCATATCGATAGGGGAAAGGCCGAGCATGCGCGCCGCCTCGATCTGGCCAGGCGGAATGTTCAGAAAGCCGCCGCGCAGTATCTCCGCGATATACGACGCCGAGCACAGCGACACCGCGCTGATCGCGGCGACGATGGGCGACACGTTGATGCCGACGAAGGGCAGCAGGTAATAGACGAGCAGCAGTTGCACCAGCATCGGCACGCCGCGAAAGAAGAACACATAGGCGCCGCCGAAGCGTTGCGCAATGGCATTCGACGACAGCCGCGCCGAGCATACGCCGATGCCGACGAAGAAGCCGATCACGAGTCCCGTCAGCGAAATGCCGATGGTTGCGAGCGCGGCTTGCAGAAGCAGCGGAAAACCTTGAGCGAAAACGTGGGCGCTGAACATGGCCTGTTGCCTGCAAGAAAGGACATGTGAGCGGCGCGCCCGAAAGCGGGTGCGCCGCGCGATTCAGGGCATCAGTAGTTGGGCGTGGGCATCGTGGTCGGTGCGTCCATTGCCACGCCGAACCATTTCTTCTGCAACGATGCGAGACGGCCGTCGTTGTGCATCTTGACCAGCGCGGCGTTGAACGCGTCGGCGAGCGGCTTGCTGTCGGCATCCTTGCGCAGGCAGTAGGCGAAGTACACTTTCGCGCCGAACGGCGGCGTCACGACGGCGAACGCTTCGGGACGCTGTTTCGCGACGTAGGCGATGTTCGTCATCGAGTTCGCGACGGCAGCGATGCGGCCCGCTGCGAGATCCGCATACGCCTGATTGTTGTCGACGTATTCGCGCACTTCGGGTTGCTTCGGCAGTGTCGCGATGTAAGCCTTCAGCTGATCGAGCTGCGCGGAGCCCTTGCCCGCGCCCACCGTCTTGCCGACGATGTCCGACGACTGCTTGATGGAGGTGTCGTTGGCGCGCTTGAGAAGCGCGTCGGTCGCGTCGGCGACGGGCAGTGTGTACGTGTAGCGCTCCATGCGCGCTTTCGTCACCGTGAGCGGGCCGCCCACCATATCGAACTTGCCCGCTTCGAGACCGGGCAGCACGCTCGGCCAGGGCAGATCGATGAAGCGCACCTTCACGCCGAGTTCCTTGCCGACTTCGGCGAACAGGTCCTTGTTGAAGCCTGCCTGCTGGCCGTTCTCGAGAAAGTCGAACGGCGCGAACTGCATCTCCGTGCCGACCACGAGTTCGCCCGCCTTCTTGACCTTCGCGAGTTGGTCTTCCGCCTGCGCGCCGGCGCTGGCTACGGACGCAGCGGCGCAGAACGCCACCATCGCCAGACGACACTTCCAGCCTGCAAAGATACCCATTGATATTCTCCCGTTGGCAATGTGTGTCGCGCTCGACGTGGCAGGGCGCGAATCATGCGAGGCAGTATATACCGCTGGTTTTGCGCGAAAAAAATAATCGCATGCTGTCAAACCCTAATGCCGCTGGCGTATCTTCTGCAGATCGATGCAGCCAGGTGCAACGCAACTTGCGATTGCGCTTTTGGCGGTATATACAACGTGAAACCCTCGCCCATCCGCACGCGGTGCGCGCAGCGACGCATGGAATCATCAGTTCAATCTTCGTGATGAAGGAGTTCCGCAATGCAGCCAGCCACTCGCATTCCGATCGTCGATCTGGCCGGCGTGCGCGCCGGCAACCGCGACGCGCTCGCGCGCGCGGGCCGCGAGATACGCGATGCCTGCACGACGATCGGCTTCTTCTACATCGTCAATCACGGCGTGCCGCAAGCGGTGATCGATCGTGCGGAACAGGCGGCGCGCGAGTTCTTTGCGTTTCCCGTCGAAACGAAACGGCGCGCGGCCGTGAATCATCGGCATCGCGGCTTCAATGCGCTGGGCGACGCGACGATGTATCAGGCAAAGCGCCCCGATTACAAGGAGTTCTATAGCATCGGTCTGGAGTTGCCCGAGAGCGACCCCGACGTGCTGGCGGGCCAGGCGCTGCGCGGGCCGAACAACTGGCCGGACTTCATGCCGGCGTTGCAGCCCGCGTTGTACGGCTATTACGAGGAGGTCGGCGCGTGCGGCGCGGACTTGCTGCGCGCCGTGGCGACGGGCCTGGGCGTTCCCGAAGATTTCTTTGCGCCGCGCTACACGAAGCGGATGCAGCGCACGCAGATGGTCTACTATCCGCCGCAGCCGCCGCAATCCGGTGACGAGCAGTTCGGCGTCGCGCCGCATACCGATTACGGTTGCATCACGCTGTTGTGGCAGGATCGCGTCGGCGGGCTGCAGGTGCGTGAGATTGCTAACGAAACATGGATCGAGGCGCCGCCCATCGAAGGCAGTTTCGTCGTGAACGTCGGCGACCTGCTGGCACGCTGGACGAATGACCGCTTCCGCTCGACGCTGCATCGTGTCATCAACGCATCGGGCCGCGAGCGCTATTCGATCGCGACGTTCTATGATCCGACCTACACGTCGAACGTCGACCCGCGCGATCTCGGCACGCCCGACACCGACAGCAAATATGAACCCGTCGCTGCGGGCGACTATATTCTGGGCCGCATCAACAGTTCGATGGGGTATCGGAAGAAGCTCGCCGCAGAGCAAGGAACGACATAAGGAACCGCATGACAGTGAACGAACGGGCCGCGCTCCCATCGACTTTGGCCGCGTTGCGCGAGGCGTTGGGCGACGACGCGGTACGCGTGGGCGATGAAATCGGCGAGCGCTCGATGACCGACTGGACGCGTCACGAGCCCACGCGTCCCGCGGCCTTGCTGTTGCCGCGCACGACGGACCAGGTCGCACGCGCGCTGATGATCTGCAATGACGCACGCCAGAGCATCGTGCCGCAAGGCGGCATGACGGGCCTTGCGGGCGGCTCGATTCCGCGTGCGACAGATATTGCGTTGTCGCTGGACCGCCTTGCCGGCGTCGAGGAAATCGACAGCGCGGCGGCGACCCTCACGGTGCGCGCCGGCACGACCTTGCAGGCCGCACAGGAAGCGGCGGCGCAAGCGGGCTTCGAACTCGCGCTCGATCTCGGCGCGCGCGGCTCGTGTCAGATCGGCGGCAACCTCGCCACGAACGCGGGCGGCAATCGCGTGATTCAATCGGGGACTGCGCGCGATCAGGTGCTGGGTCTCGAAGTCGTGCTGGCGAACGGCGCGGTGCTGAGTTCGCTGAACAAGATGGTGAAGAACAACACCGGCTATGACCTGAAGCACTGGTTCATCGGCTCGGAAGGAACGCTTGGCGTGATCACGCGCGCGGTGCTGAAGCTGCAGCCGCAGCGCGCGTCGCGGCATACGGCGCTGGTTGCGCTGAGCGACTATGAGCAGGCCGTCAGTCTGCTGCGCCGGCTGTCGATGCGCTTTGGCAACGACATCGGCGCATTCGAGATCATGTGGCCGGACTTCTTCGACTTCGGCGTGAAGCTGACGGGCGCGCGCTCGCCATTTTCTGAGGCACATCCGTTATACGCACTGATCGAACATGCGAGCTTCGACGCGCATGACGACGGTTCGCGTTTTTCCGCCGTGCTGATGGAAGCGCTCGACGAAGCCGCGATCCGCGATGCCGTGATCGCGCAGTCGGTTGCCGATACTCGCGCGTTGTGGGCGATCCGCGAATGCACGGCGGAATTTCCCGTCAAGCTCGATCCGATCAACTTCGACGTGAGTTTGCCGATTGGTGAGATTGGCGCATTCGTCGATCGTTGCCGCGCGGCGATCGACCACGCCTGGCCGGGCAACGCGTCGTATTTCTTCGGCCATATCGGCGATTCGAATCTGCATGTGACCGTCGACGGGCATTCCGTGCCGGGCGTCGATCATCACGACGTGTATGCGCTCGTTTATGACATGCTTGCGCCGCTGCGCGGCTCGGTGTCGGCGGAGCACGGCATTGGCTCGCTCAAGCGTGAGTTCCTGCCCGTGTCGCGTTCGGACGAAGAGCTCGCCGTGATGAAAGCGATCAAGCATGCGCTCGATCCAAACGGGATCTTGAATCCGGGCAAGCTGTTCTAGCGTTGTTACGCGCGACGGTTCGTCCTGAATGCCACAGCATCCATGACGAACCGTCATCTGCGCTCAATGCGCGTCCAGATACCTGACGATAGTCGGGAAAACATCGAGCGCCGCGCGCTTGCCGAACACGCAATCGATGTGTCCATATCCGTCGATCACATGTCGTTCGTAGTTCTCGGGCCCGAACCGTTCCACCAGAAGATCGTAGGTCGTCTCCGTGCTGGTGGGGAGATAGCAGAGATTCTTTGCGCCATGAATGAAAGCGATGGGAAGTTTCATGCCTTCGATGTTCGGCATATACACATCGTCCCCATTCGCATCGACCACGTGTCCGGCGCGCACCATCGCCGCGAGCTGATTGAATAGCTCGACATCGTGAATGCCGAATAGCTCCTGCAGGTTCGCGTGCAGTTGCTCGTCGAGTTGCTCGTGCTCGTAGAGCAGACCATACAGGAATGTCGCGCGATGGCACACGGCACTGTTGCACGTTTCGTCGTGCTCGACGGGGAAGAACTTCAGCGCATCGTCGAGCAGGTTGTGCGGCCATTTCTCGTGCCGGGTATACGCGGTCATATCCTTGATGCCCAGATGCTGAAGAATCTGCGGCGTGTGCAGTCCCGCCTTGACCCGCTGCAACAGTCCCGGCACGGGATGCGCCGACACCTGCGACATCACCGCGGAGCGCACGCCTTTCAGCCCCGACATCAGCGACATGCTCAGGGCCAGCCCGCCCAGGCAATGCCCGATGACCTGAATCCCAGCGGCGCCCGTCAGTTCGCGCACCTTCGCGACAGCGGCGGGGATGTCGAAGCGAGCGATTTCATCGGCGGTGGTGCGTTCGGTCGCGCTCGGCAGTTCGATGCTCACGCGCAGGTCGACGAGCCAGACGTCGTAATGCGCGGCGCACAGGAACTCGACGAGGTTCGTGCCGATCAGGTCCGTCGAGAAGATGCGGCTGGATACGCCGGAGCCATGAATCAGTAGCAGCGGGCCCTTGTCGCCGCCGTGATAACGGGCAAGCCGCAATGTCTTGCCGTCATCGGTCTTGAAGTAGGTAATCTGCGGCGCGGGCGCGCGCAACGCACGGCGCACGCGCGGCGGCGCGTCGGGATCGAAATACTGCAAGGGCGCCGCGACGCCGCCGTATTCCGTGTACAGCACGCCCGCGAAAAAGCGGCCGAATTTCAGCGTATACGCAAGGCGCGTTTCGAGGTCGGGCGTATTCGTCACTTCGATCGTGCGCTGTTGCTTGAGGAAGTTCTCCGGCGTGATGATGAGCGTCGCGTGACCGATGACGGGCGCGTCGTCGGCATCGGACTCACGGATCGTCGCATAGAGCGTGTTCGTCTGCGTCCACAGTTCCGTCAGCGACGTATGCGTGATGATCTTCTGACCGGTCAGATAAAAATGCTTGCCCTCGACGGTGTCGAGCGTCATCCGGTAGTTCATGTTGCGCCGCTCGACGTTGGTTTCGTCGACGACGAACAGGTTGAAGATGCCGTCGTTGACGGTCATCGGTTGCGGCGACAGGGCGGTGCAGGTTAGCGTGCCGATCATGTGCGCCTGGTGCTTCGGGTTCGCGAGCATGTCGTCGAGATCGTCGGAGACGACGGTCACGGTGAAGCTGATGGGCGTGCCTTCCGCCGGATCGTCCCGTTGGCCGGCCGGCTTCGCGTCGCCAACAAAGTATGTGCCGATCATCGTCTCCGTGAAGCGCAGGCCGATTTTCAGCGCGGGCGGCGGGGCGGTGTGGCCCGCCACGTCATAGTCGATCTTCCAGCCGCGCGACTGCGCAAGCTGCGCGCAATTGCGCTCGGCCAGCGCCGAGATCGTCAGCAACGGGTTCACGCCGAGCGACAGCGGCATCACCGCGCCGTCCATCACGTAGAGCCCTTCGTGCACCGCGTTGCCGTCCGTGCCGGAAAACACGCGGCCCGCCTGATCGACGACGCCGTGCGCGGCATCTTCCGCCATCCCGCAGCCACCCAATGGATGCACGGTGACGGTGCGGTTCTGGAACAGATCGGCGGATATCGGGTTGCGCACATACGAGCCGCCCAGCGCGCCCGTTGCTTCGATCAGCGTCTTTTCGACGGTTTCGTAGATCGGCTGCTTGCCCGCGTTCGGCCAGCTCACGCGCGGGCGGCCGCTTTCGACCGTGATCTGGCCGCTTTCGTCGTCGTGCGCCATCACGAGGAATGTCTGCGTGTTACGCATCGCGCCGTGATACGGGCCGCGCAAGATGCTTTCGGCGATGCGCGCTTCGTCCGCGAACGGCGCATCGCCTGCCGGGTCCGGCATGTCGACGCCTTCGGCAGGCGCCGCGAGGCCGAGCACGCCCATCAGGCCGAGGCCGATCGGTGCGGCAACCGATCCTTCCTCGATCACGAAGCCGTCCTTCACATCGGGCGTGTTGCGATGGTCGATGATGCCCGTGATGCACGGGCCGACAGGCGGAATGTCGCCCGCCGGATGCGTGCCCCAGCCGACGCCGTTGATCACCTTGTCGGTGTTGAACGCGAACGCGAGTACGTCGCCGTTGCCCGTGAAGTGCTTGCCGAGTTGTTTCGACACGGGCAAGCCCGCTTCCTGCGAGCGCAGCAGGATCGCCGTCGAGCCGAGCGTGCCCGCTGACAGGATCACGATGTCGGCCGTGACGAACAGTTCGGGCGCGTCATACAGCTCGCGCTTCAGATCGGCGGGCTGATAGCGCACGCACCATACGCCGCGCGCTTCGTCGCGCACCACCGAATGCACGGCCGCGCCCGTGAAAATCTGCGCGCCATGCGCGGCGGCGTCGGGCAGATAGTTCATGTGCGTCGAGTTCTTCGCGCCGTGATTGCAGCCCGAATTGCAGTCGCCGCAGCCGACACAGCGGTTCTGGTCGACGCCCGCCGCGTTCTTGCCGTCCTTGAACGTCACCGTGATGGGCGGACGGTAGAAGCGGTCGCTCATGCCGAGCCGTTTCGCCGACAGTTCAAGCGCATCGAGTTTGGGCAGATTGGGGTAGTCGTCGGGGACGGGCGTCGCGCCGAGCATCGTTCTGGCGCGCTCGTAGCAAACGTCGAGATTCGCCTGGTCCGCGCGCAAGGCGGCGGGCCAGCGCGGATCGTCCCACAGGCGCGCGTCGGGCTTGAGCGCGACGTTCGCGTTGATCAGCGACGTGCCGCCGAGTCCGCAGCCGACCACCACGTTCACATCGGGATTCACGTGCACTTCGAGCAGTGCGAGCGGCGAGCCGATCTGCGCGAGGCCCGTGTTGTACTGCATTTGCGCGACACCTTCGAGCGGTGTGGCGGGAAAGTCGCCCGCCATGAACTCGCGGCCGCGTTCGAGCAGGCACACGCTGCGTTTCGCGCGGGCCATGCGGCTCGCGGCGATCGCGCCGCCATAGCCGGAACCCACTACCACGACCTCGTAATGGTCCTTCATCGCCGAAAGGGCGCTGGACAAGCGGTTCATTCGACCACCTCTTTATATTGGATGTGCGCCGGGGTGGGGGGAACCCGGCGATATGGACGGCTGGCTGGCGCTCGCAGCCCCTTAATCCTGGACGTCGCGCGGCGAAATGCAAAGGGAAAACGCGCGTTTAGCCGCGTGATTCAAAAAATGCTGTGATTGCAGGCGTGGAGTGCTTTCGTGCGGACGGGTGCCATCAGGCAGCGGTCGCGCGAACTGCACGCAAGATGAAACGTAGAGCCGGGCTCGTGCCGATTTACGACGCGTATTGAGCGAGCCGGATTGTCAAAAGCGAATCGATGGCGGCGATTGTTAAATGTTAAGTGCGTGAAGTGCGTCGGGTTTGAACCAGCATGCCGGGGCCGCTCACGCCGCCGCTTCGATCAACTCGTCGTCGGGTGCGGTGGCGGCTTGCGTCGCTTCGGCTGCGAGCAGGTTGAACACGACGAGGATCGCTTCGCGGTTTTCAGCGTGAATTTCAATGCCGAGCTCGTCGCGCAGCCACTGACCGATCTTCGTGTTGGAAAACTGCGCGGCGTCGTCCGTCTTCTTCATCGTGACGCCGAGCTTGACGGCACGATAGTGATAGGAGGGCACCCGATGCTGCGCGGCCACCGCCGACAGACCGCCTTTCGCTTCCGAGCACCAGCCGAGGCTGCCTGCCAGCACGATGCGCTCGGGCGAATCGAGCGATGCAATGAACTCGCGCGCGGCCTGGCGCACGCCGCGTTCGCTCAGGCCGTATTGCAGCAGCACGCTTTCGACGGGATCTTCGAGCGCCTGCGCGCGCAGATCGATCTCCTGCATCATGCCTTCGTGTTCCATCGAGACATTGCGCTGATGGCTCGCGCTCCTCAGGCAGTCGATCAGATAGCGGCGGAAGTAAGCGCAGATCGCGTAGCTGTTGGACGGCGCGCTTTCCGGCGTCGCCTTCGATTCGACATGGCCGGGCGCAAGACGCAGCACCTTCGTATAGATGAACTGATGCACGAGCTCTTCCTTGTCTTCGCCGAGCGCGTGCAATTCGAGCGGGTGGTAGGTGCGCAACGCGCGCTTCACGAGGTCGTACATCGACATCATTTCGTCGTCCGTGAGCTGCGTGCGGCGGCGCCACAGGTCGGGAAGAACGGCTTCGTCGAGAGTGCGTGCGAAAACCTGGCTCGGAACTGCGCCCATGAAGGCCTCCATCGGTAAGGGGCAAGGAGCGCGGTGGCGGCGGGGGATGCCGCCAGTAGAGCCTCGACAAACAGGCATGAAACAGGTCGTGGAGCTGAACCTTCAGAGGCTGTTGGCCGCGCTTGAATGTTGAATCGTTGAAACCAGTATGCTTTTTGCACGCGGCGCCGCCTATATGGATTAAGTGATAGCTGAAGGGTAAACCGCCGGTAAGACGGGTAAACTATCTTTAGACTGTACCGGGTGCTCTTTATAGGACGCGTGACGCCCGCGTTTTATTCCCAATCTGGCGCAGTCGGCGGCGGTTTGACAGAAAACGAAACGACCAGCAAATCTCGACCGAACGGGAGCGATCGCCACAAGCACGCGTTCCCGCCGACCGCACAATCAATTGCATGGACAAGAGCGACGCGCCCAGGCGCCAGCTCCTGCCGACAAGGAGACCGCACGATGCGGGCCGATCCCATCCAGCGCGCGATCGACGAAGACCTCGTGCGCGTGCTGTACGCGCAGGACCCGATTGCTTTCTTCACGCACTGGTTCTCGATTGCGGTGCTGGTGGCGATCTACTGGAATAACATCCCGCATCCGCATCTTTTCGCGGCCTGCTTCATCTTCTATGGCTTCGCCAATTGCGCGAGCCTCGCGCTGTGGATGTGCAACCGGCGCTGGCCGGAGTCGGTGACGCCGCGCACGTGGATCAACCTGCACGCGGCGCGCGGCGCGCTGCTCTACAGCGCGCCTGGGCTCGCAATCTGGTTCGCGTTCCAGAGCCCGCACACGGATCTCCCCATTCTGCACACCGTGATGCTGGTGACGCTCGCGGCGGGCGTGTTCATGTCGAACGGTTTCGACGTCGCCAACTTCGCGACGGCGATCCCGTTCCTGCTGCTGCCCGCGATCGTGCTGCACTTCGGCACCCATACGTTCGACCGCACGATCCTCGCGATCGTCCTCGCGTTCTTCTTCTGCGCGATCAACGTCTACGCGCTCAGCTATCGCAAGCTGTTCCAGCGCGTCGTGCAGGCGCGCGTCGATCAGCAGGCGCTCGCCGAATCGCTCGCCGCGCAAAAACTCGTCGCCGAGGAAGCGAGCCTTGCGAAGACGCGCTTCTTCGCCGCCGCGAGTCACGATCTGCGCCAGCCGCTGCATGCGATCGGGCTGCTCGCGGCGTCGCTGAACGACACGTCGGCGACGCCCGTGCAGCACGCGAAGACGGCCAATAACATCGCCAACAATGTCGAGGCGCTGAACCAGCTGTTCAACCAGGTGCTCGATTTGGCGCGGCTCGAAAGCGGCGTCACGCAGGTGATCAGGCTGCATTTCCGGCTGTCCGAACTGTTCGATCGCGTGGGCAGCCAGTATTGGCCGCAGGCGGCCGCAAAAGGGCTCGCGCTGCGCATCGCGCCGACGGACGCCGTGATCCACGACGACCCCGTGCTGCTGGAGCGGATCTTGAGCAACCTGCTGTCGAACGCGGTGCGCTATACGGAAAGCGGCGCGATCTGGATGGGCTTCAGACGCGCGGGGCGCAACGAGGGCGGCTATATCGAGGTGCGCGACTCGGGCATCGGTATTCCGCCAGCCGAGCAAGAGCGCATCTTCGAAGAGTTCTATCAGGTCGCCAATCCGCAGCGCGACGCACGGCAAGGGCATGGACTCGGGCTGCCGACCGTCAAGCGGCTCGTCGAAATGCTCGGCGGGCAACTGCAATTGCGCTCGGCGCCGGGGCGCGGCTCGGTGTTCCGGTTCCCGGTGCAGCCGGGCGATCCGGCGCGGATCGTCGCCGGGTTGAACGATTCCGTCGCGAGCGGCGCGGCGGCGCTCGGGCGGCACGTGCTGTGCATCGACGACGAGCCGGCCATCCTCGAAGGCATACAGAGTCTGCTCGGCCGCTGGGGCTGCGTCGTGCGCGGCGTGCCTGACGAGCGCCACGCGCTGCTGGCCATCGACGAAGGCTTCATGCCCGATGCCGTGCTTTGCGACTATCAGCTGGCGAACCATCGCACGGGCGCGCAGGCGCTCGGCGCCGTGCGCGACGCGCTCCGCAGGCGCGGCCGGGAGCGCGTGGTGACGCTGCTGATCACGGGCGATATGGCGTCGGTGGAACTGGAGGCGCTGGCGTTGCAGGGCATCCCCGTGTTGCACAAGCCCGTCACGCCCGCGCGGCTGCGCCGTACGCTGGAAATGCTGTGGCAGCAGCCGGGCGCGGTAGCGGACAGGCCGGCTGATCGCGCGGAATCTGTCGCTTCCGAACAGCCGTTGACGACCCGCGGCTGACTCTCGCCGGCGGCGACACGCCGGGTTTTTCCGTCCGGCTTCCCATTGACGTCGAAGGCTCGCGCCATGACGCGGGCCTCTGACGTCGACCATCGACCATCCCTTCATGCTGCCAACGTCGCAATGTCGCGCCGTTGCGCCTCCGTTTTGCCGTCGGCGCTCGATCGCGTCTTCCCGCTCATAAGCTTTTTTGAGAAGTATCTGATCGACCGGAGGTATGCCTGGCTGCTGAAATAGGCCGTTTCGCGATAACAGCGGCTCATTGCTCGTTGGCCGCCGCGAACGTTTCCGGCAACCTTCGCGTCCGGCCCATCGGCCAGGCGCGGCTTTCGAATCAATGAGGTGTAGAAGTGAACGGACATCCATCCGACAAGCTCGTCGCAGGCGTGCTGGTAGGCGCGCTGCTGACGACCGTTTTCGTGGTCGGCATGTTGTATTTCGGCATTCCCGCCGAGCACCACGCGAACATGGCCATGCGCCTGGGCGCGCCCGTCGCGCTGTCGTGCGCGTTGCTGTTTCCCATGCCGCTTCTGTATCGCACGGTGTTGCGCGAGCGCCGCAGCGAGTTCCTGCTCGACGAGGACCTCAACGCGATGCTGTTGGGTCGCGCGATCGGCGTGATCGGCGGCGTGGCGCTGGGCGTCACGCTGGCGACGGAAATGCTCTGACGGGCATGTATCGGACGCGGCGGCAAAGGCCGCTGCAAATGCAGTTTCCTGCCGAAGGCGACATTCTGTCGCCTTCTTTTCTATTCGCGATCAGAGCGTCTTTCCGGCTTCGAGCCAGCCGTTGATCACGGCAATGGCGGTTGCGCGGTTGTGCACGCCGAGTGCGCGGAAGATTACCGAAAGATGGACCTTGATCGTGCCTTCGGCAACGCCGAGATCGCGCGCGATCATCTTGTTGGTCCAGCCGCGATGCACGAGCCGCATGATTTCCTGCTGACGCGGCGACAGGTTCTCCAGCAGATGTTGCTGATGCGGCTGCAGCGCCTCAATGCGAACGGGCGCCGCTTCGGGCGGCGCGGCCGTCGTCTGTCCGGCGACGGCTGTCGCGTTCGCCGACGTCGCGGCTTCCGCCGTGGCAGTCGCGGCCGCCGTCTCGGCGCTGCGTGAGCCGAGCAGGCTCAGCGCTTCCATCGGCACATAGGCACCGCCCGACAGCACCAGCTCGATTGCCTTGAGCATCACGCTGGCGGGCTGGCGCTTCGGCACGAAACCGAGCGCGCCCGCTGCGAGCACGGCGCGCATTTCGTCCGGCGACTCTTCCGCCGACAGCACGACCACGGGCAGTGCCGGATTGGCTTTCAGCAGGGCATGCAACGAAGAGGCGCCCGTCATGCCGGGCATGTGAAGGTCGACGATGGCGAGGTCGTGGTTGGCGTCGGGCCTTGCGGCGGCGGCCAGCGTCTCCCAGGTATCGGCTTCGTCGAATACGGCGTCGGGATCGAGTCCGCGTAGCAGACCTTTGACGCCCTGGCGGATCAGTTCATGATCGTCGGCTACAAGAAACTTCATGATGTCTCCGCTATGGATCGGAGTTGGCAATTCAGCGCCTGACTCCGACCCCTTGCAGGCGCTCGGCCCTGCCGGTGTTGTGCCCAGTTGTCGGTCGGGACGAGGGCGGAGCGCACGCTCCCCGTGGCGCGTGCTCCGTCCATAAGGCCGCGCCGCACCCGGACGTGACCGCCCGCTGCGCCTCGCAACCCGCTGCACTCCCTGCGGCCCGACCAGCGGTGGGCCGTCCATGCAGCAACAGCTTGTTTTGCTTCCCAAGCCGCGATCATATGCCGGATCGCCGGATGGGTCATGCTTGTCGCCCGGCTGCGCCTGCCTTGCGGCCAGCGCCTGCCGCGCTCCATTGTTTGCGCCGGCCGTCTGGAATGCAACGGCGTCGGCGCGGTTCGATCAGTTGCTTTGGTCTCGCTCGCGCAGCCGCTGCGGCCTCGCCGGAAAGTCCGGCGCACTCGTCGCGGTTGGGGCGCGTGTGGTTTTCCCTGGTTTGTACGGCACTGCATCGGAGGCCAGGAGGATGGTGCTCTCGCGGCCTGCTACGTAGACGAGCTTCGCGGAAGGATTTTGAAGGCAAGCGGGCAGCCTCGACGGGCCGCCGGGCAGGTTATGCGCGGCGGATGCGCAGCAAGGTATGTGGCCCGTTGTCAGCCGTTCAGGCAATGGCGAACAGCGTCGCGTTCATCAGCGCCTTGAACGCATAGCCGACGATCATCGCGCCGGCCACACCGCCGCACCACAGCGCGACGAACCACAGCCAGCCTGGCAGCCGCACCTGGCGCGAGCGGGAGGGGGCGGGCTTAGTGGTAATGGGCGTCGCCATGGCGCACCTTGCCGCGGAAAACCCAGTAGCCCATCGTCGTATAGCCGATGATGATGGGGATGATGATGGCCGCGCCGACCAGCGTGAACATCTGGCTCGAACGCGGAGCGGCCGCTTCCCAGAGCGTGAGGCTCGACGGAATCGCGTACGGCCACAGGCTCACGAGCAATCCGACATAGCCGAGCAGCACCAGGCCGAGCGCCATCATGAACGGCGTGTTGTGATGCCGGTCGCGCACTGCGCGGCGCATGAAGAACGCGCAGATGGCGACGAGGAACGGCACGGGCAGCAGGCGCCAGAAGATGCCGGCGTCGAACCAGCGCTGTGCGATCTCGGGTTCCTGCAGCGGCGTCCACAGGCTGACGACGACGATGAAGCCGAGCAGCACGATCGTCAGCGGCCACACGACGCGATGCAGCCGCCGTTGCAGATCGCCTTCCGTTTTCGCGACGAGCCAGCAGCAGCCGAGCAGCGCATACGTGACGACGAGGCCGAGACCCGTGAGCAGCGAGAACGGCGTGAGCCAGCCGAAGGCATCGCCCGCGAAGCTGCCGTCGACAACCGGGATGCCCTGCAGGAACGCGCCGAGCGCAATGCCCTGAAAGAACGCCGCGCCCGTCGAGCCGCCGATGAACGCCAGATCCCAAAGATGCTTCGTGCGATTCGCCTTGGCGCGGATTTCGAACGACACGCCGCGGAAGATCAGGCACACGAGCATGAAGACGAGGGGCAGATAGAGCGCGGACAGCACCGTCGAATAGACGATGGGGAACGCCGCGAACAGGCCTGCGCCGCCGAGCACGAGCCATGTCTCGTTGCCGTCCCAGACGGGCGCGACGGTGTTCATCATCAGGTCGCGTTCTTTTTCGTCGGGGAAGAACGGAAACACTATGCCGATGCCCAGATCGAAACCGTCCAGCACGACGTAGATGAATAGGCCCAGTGCGATGATCGCGGCCCAGACTATGGTCACATCCATTTTTCTCTCGCGGTTTTTCGAATGAAGGATCAGGCGTCGATCATCTGGTCGACGGCGGACAGCGGGCGGCGCGCAGTGCGACCGGGCGCATCGGGGATGCCGTCCGGTGTGTGGCCGGGCAACGCGGGGCCGGAGCGCATCAGCTTGAACATGTAGTAGATGCCCGTGCCGAACACGAGGAAGTAGATGACGACGAACGCCATCAACGAAATGCCGACCTGTTGCGCGGAAAGCGGCGACACGGCTTCGACGGTGCGCTTGACGCCATACACGACCCAAGGCTGGCGGCCGACTTCCGTCGTCACCCAGCCGGCGAGCAGCGACACAAAGCCCGTCGGTCCCATCGCGATCGCGATGCGATGGAACCACTTCGCGTCGTACAGCTTGCCGCGGCGGCGCAGCGCCCAGGCGGCGAGTGCGAAGGCGATCATCGCGACGCCGAGGCCCGCCATCACGCGGAAGCTCCAGAACACGACGGTCGAATTCGGGCGGTCTTCTTTCGGGAAGCTCTTCAGCCCGCGGATTTCGCCGTCCCAGCTATGCGTGAGGATCAGGCTGCCGAGATGCGGAATCGACACGGCGTACTTCGTGGTTTCCGCCTGCATGTCGGGGATGCCGAACAGGTTCAGCGCGGTGCCGCCTTTCTCGGTGTCCCACAGGCCTTCGATCGCCGCGATCTTCGCGGGCTGGTGTTCGCGCGTGTTGAGTCCGTGCGCGTCGCCGACGATGGCCTGGACGGGCGCGAGGACGAGCAGCATCCACAGCGCCATCGAGAACATCTTCTTCACGGCGTTGTCACGCCGTCCTTTGAGCAGATGCCATGCGCCCACTGCCGCGACGACGAGCGCCGTGACGATGAACGCGGCGATCGCCATGTGCGCGAGGCGGTAGGGGAAAGAGGGGTTGAAGATGATCTTGAACCAGTCGACGGGGACGACATGGTTATCGACGATATCGAAGCCTTGCGGCGTCTGCATCCAGCTGTTGGAGGCGAGAATCCAGAACGTCGAGATCAGCGTGCCGATGGCGACCATCAGCGTTGCGCCGAAGTGGGCACGCGGGCTGACGCGTTGCCAGCCGAACAGCATGATGCCGAGAAAGCCTGCTTCGAGGAAGAACGCGGTCATCACCTCGTACATCAGCAGCGGGCCAGTGACGGGGCCGGCGAATGACGAGAAGCCCGACCAGTTCGTGCCGAACTCGTAGCTCATGACGACGCCGGAGACGACGCCCATGCCGAAGGCCACGGCGAAGATCTTCGACCAGAACAGACAAAGATCTTTGTAGTAGGCCTTACCGGTTTTGAGCCAACGCCATTCGAGGACGGCGATGAAGCTGGCGAGCCCGATGCTGAGTGCAGGAAAGATGATGTGAAACGAGACCGTGAACGCGAACTGCATGCGTGCGAGGTCGAAGGCGGAGATTGCGGTGGTCATGTGTCCGAATCCGGGTTCGTGCAGATGACCGCAAGCGTAGGGGAATGTTTGTTGTTTTGCTGCGGCGCTTTGTGTGGCGATTTGGCGCAGATTGGCGCTTCTGCGGGCGCGCTTTTTTTCTGTAAGCAGTTGATCTGCATCAGGATTTGGTTTTGCTGGTCTGCGCGGCGGTCGCGTGCGTTTGCGGGGGAAGTGCGGCAATCGACCGCGTCGCAGCACGCTGTTTGTCGATGTCGCGCGACGCGGGCGTGTGGTGGGATGTCGCAGGGGCTTTGTTTTTTTGTCTGCGACGCGTTAAGGGTGGTTTGCTTGTGTTTGTGCTGGCATCCGCGTTACGCAACGCGGATGCCGGCGCAAACACAAGCAAACCACCCTTAACGCGTCGCAGACAACGAAAAAACCCTTACCCAACATCAGACCAGAGCTTCCCGCCCGTAGCCCAATTCTCCCGCTTGACATCAATAAGCACAATATCAACAGAGCCCGGCTCGACATTCAGCGACTCGCACGTCGCCTTCGTGATGGCCTCCACGAACTGACGCTTCTGCTCAACAGTACGACCTTCAAAAAGCTCGATATGAAAAGTAGGCATGTCCAGTATTCCTTATAAAAAAATCTCAACCCTTATAAGAAGCATCGATGCGATCAAGCTTCCGCAACAACGCGGGCCATTCAATGGCACCTTCAACCGCGCCTCCATCGTAAAGCTGCTCAGCCGTGCGCTCAGCCACGGCCTCCGACGGCAACACCAACGCGCCGCCGCCCGCCTGCGCCTGCAATTGAATCTCGCAAGCCTTGATGAGCGTCGCCATCAGCACATACGCTTCCGCAACCGTGCGGCCCGTCGTCAGCGTACCGTGATTACGCAATAGCATCGCTGGCTTGTCGGCGAGGTCGACGACGAGGCGCTCGCCTTCCGCCGGCGTGAACGCAAGGCCCTCGTAATCGTGATACGCAAGATACCCATGAAAGCGCAGCGCATGCTGCGAGCCCGGCAAGAGCCCATCCTTTTGCAGCGACACGGCAATACCCGCCGTATTGTGCAGATGCATCACGCAAAACGCGTCGGCGCGCGCCGCATGAACCGCCGCGTGCAACGCGAAGCCGGGCGCGTTCACCGGATGCTCGCTCGCCCCGACGATGTTGCCCGCGATATCGGTCTTCACCAGATTCGACGCGCACACTTCATCGAACGAGAGGCCGAACGGATTGATCAGAAAATGACCGGGCTCGTCGGGCACGCTCGCCGAAATATGCGTGTAGACGAGATCGTCCCAGCCGTTGAGCGCCGCAAGCCGGTACGCAGCGGCGAGATCGACCCGCGTGCGCTGCTCCGCTTCCGACATCGGCTTAGACTGCGCGATGCGGCCCGCAGGCGTATGAGCAAACGACGACATGACTTCTCCTGTTGCTGGCCGCTTCAGCCCCCAGGCGAAACGGCACGGGTTGCTTTCCGTCGACGCCCTGCGCCCGCAGATCTGTCGATCGCGGAATCAGGCACGCGGCTCAGGTTGCTGGTGTTCGAGCGGCGAGTATCGCGCATCAGCAAGCGAATCGTCCACGTCGCGACGACGAACGGCGCAGTCATCGCCGGCAGGTCCCACGCAATGGCGGCGTGCTGCATCGCGACGGATACACCCACGCCAGCGAGCGCCGCCAGCACGCCGCAATCGGCTAGAGCGAGCGCCGCGAGCGCGCCATTGAATCCTAACAGGCCCGCCGCGAGCGATGCGCTATCCGCGCCGATCAGCCAATGCGCCAAGGTCGCGAGCGCCGCACCCGCGAGCGCAAATAGCGCGGAGCGCACCGACGACAGTGCAATGCCGCCAAGTATCAACACGCCCGCAAGCGCGCTGCACGCAAACGATGTCTGCGCCACACCCGTCAGCAAGCCGCGCATTGAATCGAACCCTGAAATCGCATCGCTCGCTGCTACGTGCGCCGTCGGCAAATAGACAAGCGGCAGCCACGCCCACGTCACAAGCAGGCAAGGGCTCGAATAGAAGCCAAGACCGCGCGAGCGCAATAGCCGCTCCCACGGGCCGAGCAGCCATGCAGCCGCCGTCGCCGCGAGTATCGCAACGGCCATCGCGGTGGCGTCGTCGGCGATAAAGGTGGCTGCGGCAAGTCCCGCGAGCGCGCCGTTGAAGCCGTGCAGTCCGTCGTGTGTATCGGCGGGATCGTAGCCGCGCAATACGGCGCCCACGTTCGCCGCGATCGCGCCCGTCAGCGCGGCGCATGCGAGGCGCACATCGCTGACTAGCCACCCCGCCAGCACGCACGCGCCCGTCGCTGCGTTCCGTTGCAGGACGATCTGCCCGAAGTTGCGCAGCAACGTGCGCAATGGATCGAAGGGTGCTTCATGGTGCGCGGCGGACATGGGTAATACCGTTTCAACTGACGTGACGAAGACATGACGACGCCGCGCGAGGCGGAACTCACGCGGCGCTTTCGATTCGAAGCAGACGAACCGCGAGCATAGGGCAGGCGAGACGCGAACGGCATGCGCGCGCGTTGATAGCGGCTATTTGAGCGAGGCGGTCGCGCGACTCATCGGTCCGCGTGGCGCGTTACGATCACATCCATGGTCGCATCATTCCCGGCGATCCCACAGGAGACATATTCATGCGTGAAGTGCGATGGACCCCGGAAGAGGGCGAAGGCGTCGAGCATCTCGCGTTCGACGCGCGCGCCGACGGCTTTTACGCCGAAAGCGTGCTGGTCGGCGAGCGCGATGGTCGCGCATACGGCATGACGTATCGCGTGAAATGCGATCCGCAATGGCGCACGCTGCATGCGTGGCTGAAGGTGACGGGCGGCCCCGAACTCGAATTGCACGGCGACGGCGAAGGCAACTGGCGCGATGGGCATGGGCTCGTATTGCCGTCGCTGGCGGGCTGCATCGATATCGACATCGCCGCCACGCCGTTCACGAACACGCTGCCGATCCGCCGCTTGAAACTGGCCAAGGGCGCGCGCGAGCCGATTGGCGTCGTGTTCATTTCGACGCCCGATTTACAGGTCTCGCGCGTCGAGCAGGCCTACACCTGCATCGAGCCGGACAGCGAGTATCGCTACGAAGGCATCGACACCGGCTTCGCGGCGGAGCTGAAAGTGGACGGGGACGGACTGGTCATCGACTATCCGACGATGTTCACGCGCACCTTGCCGCCAGTCTGACGCGGCGCTTCACGCCCGCCGTCGAACGCGTCGATGCATTCCGGCCTGGTGCGCGCTTTAGTCGCTGGCCGCTTCTGCGTCGGCGGGCAGTGCGTCGCTGCCCTGTCCGAGCGCGCGCTGCATCACCGTCGAGTCGAGCCAGCGGCCATGCTTGAAGCCGACGGCCTTCAACGTGCCGACCAGTTCGAATCCTGCATTACGGTGCAGCGACATCGAGCCGCCGCGTCCGCCGTCGGCGATGACGGCGATCATCTGGCGCCACGGGCCCTGCTCACATCGATCGATGAGTTCCGCGAGCAGCGCGCGTCCGACGCCGCGGCCACGGCACGCATCGTCGATATAGATCGAGTCTTCGATCGTAAAGCGATACGCGATTCGCGGACGATAGAGCGTTGCATACGCGTAGCCCGCGATCTTGCCGTCGACGATCGCCACGATATACGGCAAGCCATGCGAAAGCACGGCGGCGCGGCGCTGCCGCAAATCGTCGACGGACGGCGGCGTCTCTTCGAACGAAGCGACGCCTGTCAGCACGTGGTGCGCGTAGATGGCCTGGATGGCGTGGAAGTCGGCGTCGGTGGCGTCGCGGATGACGGGCGCGGCGGCCGGAGAGGTCTCGCTCATTGTGTCGGGTTGCGGTGTCGAGGCTGGAAACGCTCACTATGCCTGCGGCGCGCAAGGAAATGAAGCGGGTCAAAAATGGCGGCGGCCTGTGCGACGGGCGCCGATGAGGGTGAGCCAATCCAGGAGGGTGAGCCAGTCAAGGATGGTGAGCCAATCCAGGATGGTGAGCCAATCCAGGAGCCATGGCTGCCGCTCGTCTGCGCCGATCGAGGCGCCGGTACAATTCGAACCAGCCACGCCGATGCCAGTCATAGAGTGCCTTCCCGCCTGCAGGAGCAGCCATGTCGACCGCTTCGTACGCCCACAAGCCGCTGACGCCGTTTCGCCGCGCGCTCGCGCGCTTCTCGCTTTCGGAAAACGCCAAGTACGTCAAGCTCGCGCTCGGGCTATGGATCGGCTTCTGGGTTCCGTATAGCCTCGGTTATCCCGAGGCGGCCGTCGCGCTCGCCAGTTCGACGATGCTCACGCTCGCGCTCGGCAGTTCGATCTCCGCCGCACGCGGCTACTTCTATCGACGCGTGATGTCGAACGTCGTCGCGATGCCGATCGCCACGCTCGTGATCTGGCTCACGGCGCCGCATCTGTTGCTTGGCACGCTGCTGTTGCCGCTTGTGATCTTCGCGATCGTGCGCCTGAGGCCGTCGCTGTTCCAGATGACGAGCATCACGATTCCGATGACGCTCGTGCTCTACACAGGCGAACATATTCCGCTGCTCGAACAGCGCCTGATCGGCGTCGTGCTGGGCATGCTGCTCGGCTTCATCATCCAGCAGGTAGCCTTTCCGCCCGATCACGGCTTCTGGGCGAACCGCCTCGTCAACGACGGCAACGAACAGGCGTTGCAAGCGCTCGGTCAGATCGCGTCGGGCCGGCACGATCCGGCGCAACTGAAAACGCTCATCGGCCAGTTGCGCAAGACGAGCACCGACCTGAAGGAATCGCACGATCTGCTCAAGCTCGATCTGCAGCAGGCGTGGATGTCGCCGCATCTGCAGCGCAATCGCGACCGGCTGCCGCTGTTCTGGTGTTACCACGAACTGTTCGACTCGCTCGTCAACTTCCTGGAGACGGTCGATACGTTTCACGAGCAGTTCGCCGCGCTCGATCCCCGCTGGCGCGAAGCGTTCCTCGCCGGTCTCGCCAGGCTGCTCGAAGCGCACGGGAAGCTCGCGCTGGTGGCGGATCTGCGAGTCGAGCGCGCGGCGCTCGAAAAGAAGCCCTTGCAGATGGACGCATTGCGCGACATCGTCGATACCTTGCCCGCGCCCGGCGTGTTCACGAGCGTCTATCTGGGCCATCTGGCGGGTTACGGGATTCTGCTGTGCCGGCTGAGCGACATGCATACGCAGCATCTGGCGGCCGCGCAGCCGTCAAAGGCGATGTGAGGCATGCCGCAAAAAGGCGGCGCGGCCAGCGGCATGTGAAGAAGCCCTCTATACCACGGGCCGCCCGCCTGCCGGACTGTCGATTAACATGCGTGCTCTTGCAACGTTCGCCTCGCCGATGCGAGCTTTCTCATGAACCTGCTGTTACGCCTGTTCCTCACTTTCCTGTTGAGTCCGCGCCGCGGGCATCTGCATGTGCTCGATACCTGCGTCACGCCGTTTCGCGTGTGGCCGAACGATCTCGACGTGCTGCGCCATATGACGAACGGCCGCTACTTCACGATCCTCGATCTGGCGCGCGTCGACCTGATGATCCGCTCGCGCGTCTGGCCGCAGATCAAACGGCAGGGCTGGTATCCCGTCGTCACGCTGGAGACGATGCGCTTTCATCGCTCACTGGAGTTGTGGGACCGCTATGACGTCGCGACGCGTGTGATCGGCTGGGACGAACGGCACGTGTTTCTCGAGCAGGCGTTCATCCGCGATGGCGTGCAGGTTGCGCTGGGCGTCGTGCGCACGCGCTTTCTGAAGCGCAGCGGCGGCACCGTGCCGACGGGCGAACTGCTCGGGCTGGCGGGTGTCACCCAGACGTCGCCCGCGTTGCCCGAGTGGGTCGTGCAGTGGAGCGCGGCGGAAGGCGGGATGACGCCGCCCGCCGCACCGCGCGAGATGTCCGCACGCAGTTGAACGGCACGCGACGCGCTTGCCAGGTGCGCGCCGCGCGGCGCCGGGCCAGGGTCAGGCGCGCGCCGTTGCATGCGGCACGACGGCCGCGCCGTGCGGTCCATCGCCTCCCGGTCCTCCGCCAGGACCGCCGCCGCCGGGCCCACCGCCGTGGCCCGGTCCGCCGCCGTCCCAGCCAGGCCCCGGTCCCCACCAGCATCCGGACAACGTGGCGGTCAATGCGGCCATGACGGCCAGAATCGCGAGCTTGCGCATCGATTGCTCCTTCAATGAGTTGTGCATGTCGCCGCGCCGCTGCGAACATGTGCGGCGCAGTGCGAAGCCGCACCTTACCCATCCTGGGACAATCGCGTTTAACAGCCTCGTTACAGAATCAACAGAAGTTTGCGAGCCGCGGCGTGCCCAACGTGCCGTGGAAGGGCGCCCGAAGGCCCGCCGCGCATGGCGTTGCGCGTCTGCGCTACGCGGCGGCGTCCGTCACGCTCTGTCTGACTTTGTAAGGGACGTTAAGGCATTCGCAGGCGGACTGCGTCGCCTTACTTCTTCTTGCGGCGCTTGCTGTTCGCGTCGCGCCATTCGATCATCGCGCGCAGCAGCACGACGCTCTGTTCGTCGATGATCGCGCAGAGCTGCTTGAGCCGCGCACCGTCGATCGACTTCCACTGCAACGCCGCCAGTGCCGTGCAGCGCGTGAGATGAAAGGACACGAGCTGTCCGTTGATCGCCAGCAGGCGGATCACCGTTTCGGGATCATCAGCCGGCTTTCCCAGCAGGCGCCCGATGATTTCCGAGCTCACGCTCAAAAGCGGCTTGCGCATGCGCTCGTTCAGGCGTTCGGCGGCGAACGCCGGGCCGAGTCCCGCCTGCTCGCGCGCCATGAATAACCGCCAGGTGGCAGGCGTCTCCGTCGTGAACAGATAACTGGCGACGCGCGCCTGAATCGCGCGAAACGCGTCGATCAGCTCGTCGTCGGAAGGGTTGGCGTCGAGCACGGTTTGCGCGGCCGCGACGGCATCCGCGAAGTAGTCCGCCACGTTCGCCATGATGTATTCGACGCAGGCCTGATAGACGCCTTCCTTGTTGTCGAAGTAATACACGAGCGCGGGCGCGTTGACGCCCGCATGCTCGGCGATGTCGCGCGTGGATGCACCTTCGAAGCCGCGTTCGCCGAACAGGCTCAGCGCCGCCTCGATGATCTTCGCGCGGGTCTCTTCGCCGCGCTGGTAGCCGCCTTCCGCTGCGGGGCGGTGTCTCGGTGTGCGTGTCGTCACTTCGTCTGAGGGTGGATAGGAGACAAGCGGAAAGGTAAATGGTAAGGATCGTAAAAACAATATTGTTGACTAAATTGTACCAACTGGAATAATTATAACGAACGGTATAAATTTATCTGGGGTCAACATGTCAGCCACTTTGCCCGTCGAAGACTCCGAGCGCGCCGCGAGCGCGCAACGGTCCAGAAAGAAGGGCGTATTTCTCATCATCGGCGGCGTCGCCGTGCTTGGCGCGATTGCGTGGGGCGCGCACTGGTGGACGGTGGGGCGCTACATCGAAAGCACTGACGACGCTTATCTTCAGGCCGACGGCATGACCGTTGCGCCGAAGGTGTCGGGCTACGTGGCCGACGTGCTGGTCGGCGACAACCAGTCCGTCAAACGCGGCGAGCCGCTTGTGCGGCTCGACAGCCGCCAGTACGACGCGGTGCTCGAACAGGCGAACGCGACCATTGCCGCGCGCCGCGCCGACATCCTGCGGGGTGAAGCGGAACTCGCGCAGCAGCAGGCGGCCATCGCGCAAGCCCGCGCGCAACTCGACGGCGCGAGCGCGAACGAGGCCCACGCGGCCGATCAGGTCAGGCGCTACGAGCCGCTCGCCGCGACGGGCGCCGAGACGGGCGAGCGCGTCGCCGAGCTGCGCAACTCGCAGCGTCAGGCGAGCGCCACGCGCGCCGCCGATGCCGCCGCGCTGCAAAGCGCCGAACGCCAGATCGCGACCACCCACGCCGCGATCGAACAGGCGCGCGCGCAGCTGGCCGCCGCCGAAGCAAGTGCGCGTCAGGCGCAACTCGATACGCAGGACACGGTGCTCAAGAGTCCCATCGACGGACGGGTCGGCGACCGCAGCGTGCGCGTCGGTCAATACGCGCAGCCGGGCTCGCGCTTCATGACGATCGTGCCCGTGCAGGACGTGTATCTCGTCGCCAACTTCAAGGAAACGCAGATCGGCATGATGCGCGTCGGGCAGCCTGTGACGCTGCGTGTCGACGCGTTGCCGGGCGCGAAGCTGCACGGCAGGATCGACAGTTTCTCGCCGGGCACGGGCTCGCAGTTTGCGTTGCTGCCCGCGCAGAACGCGACGGGCAACTTCACGAAGATCGTGCAGCGCGTGCCTGTGCGCATCCGGCTCGACGTCGGGCAGGAAACCCGCAAGGTGCTGCTGCCGGGGCTGTCGGTGAATGTCGACGTGGACACGCGCGGCGCGCGCGACAACGAAGCGCGTATCGAACGCGAGAACGGCCGTGGCTGAGCACGCTGCCGCGAAACCCGCCAACGCCACTGCCGCCGACTGGACGGCCGTGGCCGCGGGCGCGCTCGGCGCGCTGATGGCGACGCTCGATATCTCGATCACGAACTCCGCCTTGCCGCAGATTCAAGGGCAGATCGGCGCGACGGGCACGGAAGGCACATGGATATCGACGGGCTATCTGATGTCCGAGATCGTGATGATTCCGCTCGCCGCATGGCTGACGCGCGTATTCGGGCTGCGCAATTTCCTGCTCGGCAACGCGACGCTCTTCACGCTGTTTTCGATTCTCTGCGGGATGTCGCACAGCCTGCCGCAGATGATCGTCGGGCGGATCGGCCAGGGCTTCGCGGGCGGCGCGATGATTCCGACTGCGCAGACCATCGTTGCGACGCGGCTGCCGCGTCATCAGATGCCGATCGGCATGACGATGTTCGGTCTGATCGTGCTGCTCGGGCCGTTGCTTGGGCCGGTGGTCGGCGGGTGGCTCGCGGAGAACATCGACTGGAGCTGGTGTTTCTTTCTCAATCTGCCCGTGGGCGTGGCGCTCGTCGTGCTGCTCGTTGCAGGACTGGACAACGCGCGCACCAACTGGCAGCAATTCGTGCGCGCGGACTGGCTCGGTATCGTCGGGATGGCGGCGGGTCTGAGTTCGCTGACGGTGGTGCTCGAAGAAGGACAGCGCGAGCGCTGGTTCGAATCGCCGATGATCGTGTGGCTGAGCGTGGTCGCCGCCGTCGGCATTGTGCTGCTGCTTGCCGCGCAGTTCGTGTCGAAGCAGCCAATCGTGCGTCTGAAGCTGCTCACCAACGCGCGCTATGCGAGCGTGATCTTCATCGTCTTCACGGTCGGCGCCGGGCTGTACTGCGTGTCGTATCTCTTGCCGCAGTTTCTCTCCGGCGTGGCGGGCTACAACGCCCAGCAGTCGGGCGCGGTGATGCTGATGTCGGGTCTGCCCGCGTTTCTGATGATGCCCGTGCTGCCGCGTCTGATGGGGCGCGTCGATACGCGGCTGCTCGTGATGGCGGGCCTGGCGTGTTTCGCGGGCAGTTGCATGCTCGATATTTCGCTGACTGCGCAAAGCGCGGGCGACGACTTCACGTGGTCGCAACTGCTGCGCGGCGTCGGCCAGGTGCTCGCAATGATGCCGCTCAACCAGGCATCGATGGCGGCCGTGCCGCGCGAGCAGGCGGGCGACGCAGCAGGTCTCTACAACATGGCGCGCAATCTGGGCGGCTCGGTGGGGCTCGCGCTGCTCGGCACGTTCATCGACCGGCGCAATACGTTTCATGACGACATGATCCGCGAGTCGGTGACGGCGAACTCGCTGATCGGTCAGGAGCACGTCGCGCAGAGCGCAGCGGGATTCTTCGCGGAGCATGGCGACATGGCCTACGCGAAGATGCAGGCGCTCGGCCAGCTCGCGGCCCAAATGCAGTTGCAGGCGAGCGTGATCACGTTTTCGGAAACCTTCTACGTGCTCGCCGTCGCGCTGCTGCTGTGCATTCCTCTCGCTTTACTTCTCAAGAAGCCGGCACCCGGCACGCCGTCGGCCGGACATTGACACCTGTGATGAAGCCAATTGATTTTGCCGCTCAGCGCGGCGCTGCTGCCGCGCGGTCCGATTCCCGTTTCGTGTCGCGTCGCGTCGTGCGTCGCGTTCCACATCTCGCGTCGATGCTTTCGCCTGTCGCGGCTGCGCTGACGCTGCTGATCGCGGGCTGCACGGTCGGCCCCGACTACAAGGGCGCGCCCACCACGGCCAGCGCCAGCAGCTTCAAACGTGCGCCCGCAGGCGTCCTGGCGACTGCGCCGGGTGTCGCCGCGTGGTGGGTCGCGCTCAACGATCCGCAATTGACCGCGCTGATCGAAGCGGGGATCGACAACAGCCCGGACCTTCGCGCGGCACAGGCGCGCGTGCGCGAGGCGCGCGCCGGGCTGACGCAGCAGCAACGCAACGCCTTGCCGAAAGTCGGCGCGAGCGCAGCGTATCTGCGCATGCGCGAGCCCGATCTGTCGTCGCTGGGCAGCGACGGTTCCGGCTCGTCGGGCGGGCGCGGTCCTGTCGCGCTGTATCTGGCGGGCTTCGATGCGAGCTGGGAACTCGATCTGTTCGGCGGCACGCGTCGTGCCGTCGAAGCGGCGTCGGCGGAAGCGGACGCGTCCGAAGCCGATCTCGCCGATACGCACGTGCAGCTCGCCGCGGAAATCGGCAGTACGTATGTCGGCTTGCGCGATCAGCAGCAGCGCATCGCGATCGTGCGCAAATCGGCGGAACTCGAAGAGCGTGTGCTGTCGCTGACCGAGCAGCGGCGCGAGCGCGGCGTGTCATCGCAAGTCGACGTCGAACGCGTGCGCACGCAGGTCGAGAACACACGCAACGCGCTCATTCCCCTCGATGCGCAAATCGCCGAATCGCTCGATCAGCTCGCCTTGCTGACGGGCCGCGAGCCGGGCGCGCTCGACGACATGCTCAAGCAGCCCGCGCCGCTGCCCGCGTTACCGCAGACGGTTGCCGTCGGCGATCCGGCGCAATTGCTTCGGCGGCGTCCCGATGTGCGCGCGGCCGAGCGGCGGCTCGCGTCGCAGAGTGCGCAGATCGGCGAGCGCGAAGCGGACTGGTTTCCGAAAGTCACGCTGTTCGGCAGCCTGAGCTTCAGCGCCGCGGACCCCGGCCATCTGGTGCGCAAGGACAACCTCACGTGGCTCGGCGTGCCGTATCTGCAATGGAACGCCTTCGACTTTGGCCGCACGAAAGCGAAAGTGGATCAGGCGCGCGCGTCGTTCGACGAAGCGCAGGCGAAGTACGAGAGCACGGTGCTCGGCGCACTGCGCGATGCCGATGTCGCGCTGTCGCGTTACGGGCACGAGCGCGAGAACGTGGTCAGCCTGCGCACGGTCGAAGGATCCGCGACACGCGCAGCGACCTTGACCGAGCAGCGCTATCGCGCGGGCACGGCGACGGCGCTCGACTGGATCGACGCGGAACGCACGCGCTATACGGCCGAGCAGAATCGCGTGCAGAGCGACGCGCAGCTGATCAAGGACTACGTCGCGTTGCAAAAGAGCCTGGGGCTTGGCTGGGAAGGCAACGCGTCTGCGCAGTAGTCACGGAACAGCTCGAAAAAAAACGCCACGGCGCGAAGTGTGCCGTGGCGATTTTTCTGATGGTCGCGTCAATGCGATTTCACTTGCCGCACAACAGCAGCAGACGCTCCTGATCGGAGCACGGACGTTTGTTCACTTTTGGCGCAGCGGGTTGCTGCTGCGCCGCCGTCGCACCGCCCGCCGGCATCGACGCCCGGCGCGCGATGCACGAGCGCAAGTGCCGCTCGATAGGCGGATAGTATTGCCAGCCCTTCGTCAGCGGCGGCAGTTCGAGCTTCACCTGTTTCCACTTCGGATGGCCTTTTTCCTGCAACACGTCGAAGTTCTCGCACAGTGAATCGGCGAAGCGGTTCAGGTTGCTCACCGTGTCGCGCAGGCCGTAGTCATAGGTGACGAGAAACGCTTTGACAGTCAGCGTTGGCACGTCTTCCTTCAGCCAGTTCGGATAGCTGCTCTGGCGGATCGTCGCTGGAAAATACGTTTCTTTTGCGCGCGTGGTTTCGGCCGCGTTGGGGTCGGCGCGCAAGATGCGGATCTGCGAGAGCAGATCGGGGTTCATGTCGGTGAAGAGCTTGGCCGGCTGTCCCGCGACGATCACGGCCACGTCGATCTTCTTCACGACGAGCGCGGCAATCGCGTCTTCGTTGGAAAGACTCTGGACGTTCTGCTCGGGAATCGGCTGATTGAACATCAAATGGTAGAGCGTGGTCGCCGATTGCGCCGTGCCGCTGCCGATCGGCCCGATGCTGATGACCTTGTCCTTGATCTCGTTGATCGTCTTCATCGACGAGTCGTCGCGCACGACGAAATAGATCTCCTCGTTGTAGAGCGGCATGATGAGCCGCAGCGGGCGGATCGTCGTGCCCGCGTCGGCATTGCCGGAATTGGCCATGTCGATATACGCCTGATACACATCCGATTGCACGAGCGCGAGCTTCACGCCCGGCTCGAAACGCATGCGCTGCACGTTCTCCGCGGAGCCTTTCGACGGCATCACTTCGAGGTCGATGCCCGCAGGCTGCGCGACATACTTCGAGAGATCGGCGCCGATCTGGATGTACGTGCCGCGCTCCTGGCCCGTCACGATCTTGTAGTGCGCGCTGACCCCGGCCGCGACGGCCAGCGACGCGATCATCAAGCACAACAGTCCCGTCAATCCCGTCAGCATTTTTTTGAGCATGGTCTACCTACCTCATGGTGTGTTGAACAGCATGCGCCAACGGCTGACGCGCATGTTCCGTTACATCAGGCATTGCAATGCGTTGAGTAGCTTCGTTTTCTCGATTGCGTGACGTGCTCTACTGTTTGTTCGCTGACGGCGCCTTCTTCCAGCCCGATTCACGGATCGCGCGCATTTGCGCTTCGACGCCGCTGGCGGCCGTGTTCGTTGCAGCAGGCGCTGCCGTGTTGTGGGTGGGCAGCGTGGGCGGCGGTGCCGCGCTGGTCGTGGCTTGCGGCGTCCCGGCGCGCGGCGCGGACGCGGCTGCGCCCGCCAGCGGTTTCCAGCCCGTGGTCAGAATCACGCGTTCGAGCAGCGCCTGAGCGTCGGCGCTGCTGACGTCGATGGCAAGCGCTTGCGCTGCGCGCTCGCGCACGCAGCCCCACAACTTGTCTTTCGCACAGGTAGTCGCAGCGCCGAGCGCAATGTCACGCTTGTTCTCGCGATCCTTCAGGTCGCTTTGCATCTGCATCGCATCCGCATTGCTCGCGTCGACGGACAGTGCGTCCGCTAGCGCGGACTGCGCTTCGGCAAGGTTGTTGTGCGCGAGCGCGGCGCGTGCCGCGCGCAATGCATCGGGCACGTCCCTGTAGTGCTGCGTCACGCGCGGGCGCGGCGGCGCGATGGGCGCGGGCGGCGTCTTCACAGCGGGTACGTTGGTCACGTTGGCGGTCGGTGTGTTGCGCGCGTTTTGCGGCGCCGTGTACGGCGAAATCGATCCGCCCGAGGTGCTTGCGCTGTTCGTCGCTTCGTCCGTGGGCGCGTCTTGCCTGTGGTTGTCGCCGAGCAGCAGATAGCCCGCGTAGCCGAGCGCGACGATGAACAGCAGCAGCACCACGCCCTTCGTGGCGATCCAGCGGCCGGCAGATTGCCGTAGCGGCTGCGGCCCTTCGGGCGGCGGAACGGGAAGGTCGGGCGATGCGAGCGACGGGAGGCCGGCTGCTTCAGCGGGATGGGCTTCGGCAGGCGCGGGCGGCGGGGTCTCGACGGCTCTCAGTTGCGTACCGGCGCGCTTGCGCTGGGGTCGTTCGAGAGGATGATCGGCGCCGCAGTAGGGGCAGAATTCGACATGCTGGTACAGCACGCCCCCGCACCGCGTGCACGGCGTGGGGAAACCCTGGGCAGGTGACGTTTCAGCAGACATGCTTAACCCCAACCAGTTGTAGGCGATGCCATTTCGGCATGCTCAGGATCGAAGTTGAAGCAAACTCGCAGTTGGCGGAACTCGCGATCCACATGCGCTGGGTAGCGGCCGGCCCAGTCCTTTCGTTACGGGGCCGCTGTGTGCCAATATGGTTTCTTTCGCTCGTCGCGTCAATCGACGTTGTTACCTACCGAACACAGATGTGTCGTGATTTCAGGGGGGAAACGATCGTGCATCAGGGTTTTTGCATAGACGCGAATACAACGCGCCGCGTCACGGATTAATCATAGGAAACACATCGTTCATATAAAAGGCCGGCGTGCAAGGCAGCCGGCCTTTGTATGTAAAAACCGCAGAGCACGTCGGATGAATGCCGCACGTATTCCATGCGTGACGCCGTGCGTGACACCGGGCGCGCGTGGGCTTTTGTTTGCTAGCGTTTGTCCGTTTTTACCGGGCTCTACTGCTTGCGCAGCGGATGATCTCTCAACAGCCAGGCAAGCGCGAACGCCAGCACCACCACGCATGCCGCGACGATATACACCGTGTGCAAGGCGCTCGCGAACGCTTGCAGATAATCGTCGCGCAACGCGGCAGGCAGGTGATGGATCGCAGCGGGGCCGAGCGCGTGCGGCAGTTCGGTGTCGGGGGGAATCAGCGCTTGCAGGCGCGAAGCGAGTCCGTTTGAAAAGATCGCGCCGAACGCGGCGACGCCGACCGAGCCGCCAATCGAACGGAACAGCGTCGCGCCAGAAGTCGCCGTGCCCAGATGCTTGAACGGCACGGCGTTCTGCACGGCGAGAATCAGCACTTGCATCACCATGCCGAGACCGCAGCCGAGCACGGCCATGTACGCATACATCACATGAACAGGTGTCGAGAGCTTGAGCGTGGTCAGCAGAACCATCGCGACGCCGACGAGAAACGTGCCCATGATCGGGAACATCCGGTACTTGCCGATCCGGCTGATGATGCGGCCCGTGATGATCGACATCAGCAGCACGCCGCCCATCATCGGCAGCATCTGCATGCCCGCTTCCGACGGCGTCGAATTCTTCACCACCTGCAGATACATCGGCAAAAACGTCACCGAGCCGAACAGCGACACGCCGACGATGAACCCGATCGCGCTCGACAGCAGGAACGTGCGATCGCGAAACAGTTCGAGCGGCATGATCGGCTCGACGGCGTGCCGCTCTTCATAGATGAACCCGCCGATGCAGATGAACGCGAGCAGCAGCGTGCCCCACAGTTGCGGGGACGTCCATGGCAGCACCGTGCCGCCCTGGCTCGTGAACAGGATCAGACAGGTGAGCGCGCCCGCGAGAAAGGCCGCGCCCATGTAGTCGATGGTGTGCTTCACGTGCGCGACGCGCGGCTTGAACACCGCGCCGATCACCAGCAGCGCGACGATGCCGAGCGGCACATTGATATAGAAAATCCAGCGCCACGACAGATGGTCGACGAGAAAGCCGCCCATCATCGGGCCGATCACGGTTGCAAGCCCGAACACGCCGCCAAACACGCCCTGATAGCGGCCGCGCTCGGCAGGCGGAATCACGTCGCCGATCGCCGCCATCGTGATCACCAGCAGTCCGCCGCCGCCCAGCCCTTGCAAGGCGCGCAGCAGGATCAGCTGCGTCATGTTCTGCGCGACGCCGCATAGCGCCGAGCCGATCAGAAACAGCACGATCGCTGTCTGTAACACGACCTTGCGGCCGAACAGGTCGCCGAACTTGCCGTACAGCGGCACGACGATGGTCGACGTCAGCAGGTACGCGGTGACGACCCACGACAGGCTGTCCAGTCCGCCAAGCTCGCCGACGATAGTAGGCAGCGCCGTCGACACGATGGTCTGGTCGAGCGCGGCGAGCAGCATCACCAGCAGCAGCGCCGGAAACAGCACGCGCAGCGACGGGCGCTCGATGGCTGCGGGCGCGGCTTCGGCAGGAAGAGTGGGCTGTCCATCTGGGCTTCCATGGCGTTCACGATGCCTTGAAATTAATTAACATGCAGATTAATATATGACATATTCCAGCGTTCGTCAAATTCATGGTCATGGCAACAAAATCGGCAGCGGTAGCGGGTTCGGATCAGCCTGAGCAGGCGTCCCGGATACAGGACGGCGACAACGCAGGCGCACTGGGCACAGCGGGCGCACCTGCTGCGCGCCGGCCCGGCCGTCCTTCCGGCAGCGGGCGCGGGCCGGAGCAGCGCGCCCGTCTGCTGGACGCGGCGCTTGCGTTGTTCGCGCGGCAGGGCATCGTCGATACGACGCTCGGCCAGGTCGCGCGCGAGGCAGGGTTCACGCCCGCGATGATGCATTACTACTTCAAGACCCGCGATCAGCTGCTCGACGTGTTGATCGACGAGCGCTTCCTGCCGTTGCGCGCGAAGCTCAGCGGCTCTTTTCAGGCGAATCCCGACGACCCGATTGCCGGCATCACGCTGCTCGCGCAGCGGCTCGTCGAAGTGGCGGGCGATTACCCGTGGTTTCCGTCGCTGTGGATCCGCGAAGTCATCAGTGAAGGCGGCCTGCTCAAGCAACGCATGCACGAGCGCTTCGGAAACGCGAACCAGAAGAGCGGCATCGAGTTCATCGAGAAATGGCAGAAGGAAGGCAAGCTCAATCGGGAGCTGGAGCCGTCGCTGGTTTTTCTGTCGGTGATCGGGCTCACGATTCTGCCGCTCGCGACCTCGTCGATGTGGCGCAACGACCCGGCGCGCCGCAAGCTGACAGCCGACGATATCGCGCGTCATGCCGTCGCGCTGCTCACTCACGGCGCCACCCCGCCCGCTGCAACCTGAGCCGCGGTGGATCAAAATAGCAGCCGTCGCGCGCAGGGTCCGGCGCGGCACGCAACGTGCTTCATGCTATCCGTTTCGCATGTCGGCTTGCGGGCGGTCAAGAGAAGCGCCTTGCTCAATCGTCACCATGGCGCGGCGTGTCTTGCCGTCAAGCTATATGCCGAAGTGGACAAGCGCACAGTCGCGTGCAACTCGTTCCGTACAATTGAGTCCGAATGAACGATATAGGCGCCGCGCCACGGCGCGCGCGGGCACGAATTTGCGAAACAGGGGAGTTTGTCGGACGAACAGCGCGTCCGTCACTCGTTGGTAAGAACGTGCATACGAGAGTAGAAACGTTGAACCGTTTTCCGCTGCCGGCGCTGGCGCGGTACACATTGCGTTAGATACATCATGGCCACGTCAGAGTGCATAACCAGCTTTTCAAGCCATAACATCAAGATGAACGGAGTATTGAGGCTCGATCAGGCCACGATCGTGCTCGTTGAAGACGATCCGCAGAACAGGGAATCGTTGAAGATTTTGCTCGAATCGGAAGGCGCCCACGTCATTGCCGTGGCGGATGCGGAAGAGGGTGTCGAGGCAGCCGTGCGGGCGCTGCCCGATGCCGTCGTCTGCGATCTCGATCTGCCCGCCATGGATGGCTTCTATCTGATTCAGCGCCTACGGGATCACGAGATTCGCGGCGATCATTCACCTTCGGTCGCAGTGGCCCTGACGGGCCATACCGATGAAGCCTACCGGCTGCGCAGCATCGGCGAAGGATTCCAGCATTTCATGACGAAGCCGGCGCCGCCCGAGGCGCTGGTGACGCTGTTGCATGACGCGATAGGCGCGCGCGCCGCCGGTTTGACCTGACGCTCAAACCGCGGTGTCTTGATGGGTGATCAGTTGCCGGCGGCTTGCGCCGCCTGGCACGCTGAGCACAGCCCTTTCAGCTCGATTCCGTCACCGGCGAGCCGGTATCCTGCGTTTTCGATTTGCGCGACCAGGGCTTCGCGCAGCGCCGGCTGATGCAGCTCCGTAACGTTGCCGCATTGCTGGCACACCACCAGAATGCCGTGCTGGCATTGTGTGAGATCGTGGCAGACGGCGAATGCGTTGATCGACTCGATCTTGTGCACGAGGCCGGCTGACAACAGAAAATCCAGCGCGCGATACACAGTGGGCGGCGCCGAGCCAGGGTGAATCTGACGCATGTCGTCGAGCAGCGAATACGCCTTGGTGGCGCGGCCCGACGTCAGCAGCAACTCCAGCACCTTGCGGCGGATCGGCGTGAGCTTTTCGCCGCGCTCGCGACAGTATTCTTCGGCTAGCGCGAGCGCCGCCTCGGCCGAGGCGGGCGTGCCGTGCGCGTGATCGTGATGCGAGTTGTCCGCGTGCGCATGCGCGTGTTCTGCCGCATGCGCGTGATGAGGAAGACCCGCCGGAACACCCGGCGAATGCCCCGGTGTGGATGCAGCGTCGGCAGCGGTTGGCTTGGCGTTTTTCATCCGCTGATTATACGGTGCGTCAATCGAGCTTCACGTCGAATCCGCGCTGCACGCCCGGACGTGCGAACAGCGTGTCGTACCAGCGCTTCACGTTCGGATACTCGGCGAGATCGACCTTGTGGCGCTCGTGCCGCCACGCCCAGCCGAGAATCGCGAAGTCGGCGACCGACAGGTCGCCCGCCACGTATTCGCTTTTGGCGAGCCGCGCGTCGAGCACCTTGTAGAGCCGCCGCGTTTCGGTGGAAAAGCGCTTGAGGCCGTAGCGTTTGTCGTCTTCCGAAGCGAGCGCCGCGAAGTGATGCACCTGGCCCGGCATCGGGCCGAAGCCGCCCATTTGCCACATCAGCCATTCGAGCACGGGCACCCGGTCGCGCAGGCTCTGCGGCAGGAACTTGCCCGTCTTTTCGCCGAGATACAGCAGGATCGCGCCCGATTCGAACACGCTGATCGGCTTGCCGTCCGGTCCGTCGGGGTCGACGATCGCGGGAATCTTGTTGTTCGGGCTGATCGCGAGAAAGTCCGGGTCGAACTGCTCGTCTTTCGTGATGTTGATCGGCCTGACGGTGTACGGCAGGGCCATTTCTTCGAGCGCGACGCTGATCTTGCGGCCGTTCGGCGTGCCCCACGCGTAAAGCGAGATAGTCATGTTCAGGTCAGATCGAAGTCGACGTATTGTTTGAAGCCGGAGCGGGTGGACAGCCGCTGATACCAGCGTTCGAGATTCGGCAGCGACGGACGTTCGACGCCCGGCAGCCCGAACCAGCGCTTTGCATACGCACCCAGAACGATGTCCGCGAGCGTGAACTTCTCGCCTTCGATGAAGAAGCGCCCTTGCAGTTGCGCGTCGAGCATCTTCCACAGTTTGCCGACGTTGTCGATGTCCGCGGCGAGCTTCGCGTTGTCGCGCCCGGCCTCGGGCGTGCGCACGATGGTCCAGAACACGGGGCGCTCGGCGGGCTGTAGCGTGGACAGCGACCAGTCGAGCCAGCGGTCGATGCTGGCGCGCGCCTTGGGCTCGTCGGGGTAGAGCACGCTGGATTCGCCGTACTGCATGACCAGATAGCGCAGGATCGAGTTCGACTCCCACAGCACGTAGTCGCCGTCGACGAGCGTCGGCACCTTGCCCGTCGGGTTCATCGCGAGGTATTCGGGTTCGTCGTTGCGGCCGAACTGCAGACCGGCGTCGATGCGGTTGTAGGGCAAGACCAGCTCGTCGCACACCCACAGGATCTTCTGCACATTGACCGAGTTGGCACGGCCCCAAACTGTAATCATCCGGTAATCCTCTTTCGTCTTCTCGATTGGCAAGCCGCGCTGCGCGCGGCGTTCAACCAGTAACGATACACGAAGCGGCTTTTTTCTTCCGGCAGTGCCCAATGCCCCTACACGCGTTGCGTACAATGGGCCCACTCCATTTTTGACGAGGCGCGCATGGCCCGCATTGTCCCCGACGACTGGAAGAGTCTTGCCGCCACGGGCGCGGCCGCGCGCGAGCGTGAAACGCTGGCGCTGCTCGAAGAAGCGCTGCCGCGCGAGTACACGGTCTATCACGGCGTGCACTGGACGCGCTTGCACGAAGGCTTTTCGGTGTTCGGCGAGGCGGACTTCGTGATCGTCAGTCCGGCGGGGCGGGTGATGATCGTCGAGCAGAAAACGGGCTTCCTGCGCGAGACGCCGAAAGGGCTGGTCAAGGTCTACATGCAGACCGAGCGCAACGTGGCGATTGCGCTCGCGCGCACCATCGAAGGGCTGCACCGGCGCTTCACGGCGGCGTTCGGCGCAGGCACGTATTTCATCGAAGAACTGCTGTACTGCCCGGATCACATCGTCAGGGACGCGGCAATTTCAGGCGTGAACCCTGCGCGCATCGTCGATGCGACGCGCAAGGACAAGCTCGTCAGCATCATCCGCGACGCGCTGCCGGAGGACGAGGCGCGTCTGCCGTGCGCGTCGAAGATTCACCATTTCCTCGCCGACGAACTGGCGCTGGCGCCCGATGCGAGCGCGCTGGTGGGTCAGGCGGGCACGCTCGTTACGCGGCTCGCGGGCGGCCTCGCCACCTGGGCGAGGCGGCTCGAATTCGCGCCGTTCCGGCTGCGCGTGATCGGCACGGCGGGTTCGGGCAAGACGCAACTCGCGGTGCAGGTGATGAAAGACGCCGTCGCGCGCGGTGCGCGTCCGTTGTATGTGTGCTTCAACCGGCCGCTTGCGGATCACATTGCGCGCGTCGCGCCGCCCGAGGCGAAGGTCGCGAACTATCACCAGCTGTGCGACTGGATCGTGCGGGATAGCGGCCACGCGCCGGACTTTCAGAGCAGCGACGTGTTCGAGCAACTCGAAAGCGCCTTCGCCGGCACGCCGATCGACGCGCGCTTCCAGTACGACGTGCTGATCGTCGACGAAGGCCAGGACTTCCAGCAGCCATGGGTGCCCGCGCTCGAACGGCTCCTGAAGCCGGGCGGCGCATGGTGGTGGCTCGAAGACCCGCTGCAGAACCTGTATATGCGCGAGAGCGTCGCGCTGCCCGTCTGGACGGTGCTGCGCGAATCGACCAACTATCGCAGCCCGCGCGACATCCTCGACTATCTGCGCGGCGTGGTCGGCGCGACCGTGCCGCTGGCGGCGGGCCTCGCGGCGGGCAGTCCGTTCGACGGCTCCGATATCTCGCTGTCCACCTACGACGAAACCCAGCTGCCCGAAAGCTGCATCGACGCGACCAAGCGCGCGATCACCCAGGCGCTGGCGCTCGGCTTTCGCAAGCAGGACATCGCGGTGCTGTCGTTTCGCGGACGCGAAGGCTCGGTGCTGTGGCCGCTCGATCATCTCGGCCCGCACCGGCTGCGCAGCTTCACGGGCAAATACGATCTGTTCGGCAATCCCGCGTATCGGGAAGGCGACGTGCTGCTCGACTCGATCTACCGCTTCAAGGGGCAGTCGGCGCCGTGCGTGATCCTGAGCGAGGTGGATTTCGACGCGTTCGACGAGCGCAATGCGCGCAAGCTCTTCGTCGGCGCGACCCGCGCGACCATGAAGCTGATCGTCGTCGCGTCGCAGCGTGCGGCGCGGCATCTGCAACTCGGGGACACGACGGAGCCGGCGGGCTGACGAAGCACGAGCGCGGCGCGCGTCGGCAAGCTCAGCGCCAGGCCGAGGCGCTGATCAGCGTGCCCGTGTGCTTGAGCGCGTCCCACCAGATCACGCGCAACAGCGGCGCGAGCTTCGCGATGAGGAGCGCCTGCACAGGGTCGCTTTCGATGAAATGCGTGACGCCGCAGCTCAACGCCGCGGCGGCCTTGTGCGCGGCGGCGCCTTCGGACGTTTCGTCATGCGCGTCGGGCGTGCGCATCACCAGTTCGAGATGACCGAAACCGTGCCGCTCGAGCCACGCGCGCGTGCGCGCCAGGTCGGCGTACGGCCGGCCCGTGATCACCGCGCGCACGTTCTGCAGATCGACATCGGGCAAGACCTCATAAGGCAACAGCGCGTCGCGCTCGTTCAAAGCGGCGGCGAGATCTTCGTCATATCGTGACAGCGGCACGTCGGGCAGCAGGATGCCGTCCAGATCGATTGCGTAGGTTGCGTATTCGTGGTCATCCGCCATTTTCCCCGCCGAACCGGACTCGACTTTCAGCCAGTCGTCGCGATAGTCGTCCGTATAGGCCTGGCGCTCCCACGGGAACAGCGCGAAGAAGCCTGTCGCGTCGTTTGCGAAGTCCGGGCGGATGCGGCTGATTTCGTCGAAGGCGGCCGTCAGCGTCTTCACGATCAGGCCGTGCTGCTCGAGAAAGGCGATGCAGTCGACCAGCGTGAAACCACGGCCCGCGATGTCCTCGCACAGCAGCACCTTCGAGCCGGGCGGCGGCAGCGGCTGGGCCGAGTCCCACGTGACGTGGCGCGCCCTGCGGTCATAGCTGAGAAACGCGACAGGCACGCCGATCGCATGCGAAGCCATCAACGCGAGCGGTGCGCCGCCCCGTAGAATGCCGACAGCGGCGGCGAAGCGCTCTTCGAGCAGTGCGGGCTGCAACGATTCGATCCAGTGGTCGAGCTGTTCGTAGGTCAACGGTAGAACCGGCTTTTTCATGACGGATGTTGCGCTTGTGGTGGGCCGGAAGAACGTGCGTCGGCGAAGCGGCTTTTTTGAGATGGAGCCGATATTATGCACGCCATGTAAAGATTCTGTGTCGGGGCAGGTCCTGCCGCGTTGTAGTTATCGTCCGATGACGTTGTCAGGCACAATGCGGTCACGGCTAACAACAAGACCACACTAGAGGGACCTGAAAGTGCACTACAAGACATGCGGAGGGCGGCGTGCGTTCGCGCTGATGTCCGCGCTGGTCACTGTCCTGGCGCTGGCGTTCGCTTCGTACGGAGCATCGGCCGCGCCGCTGACGACCACGCTGGCGCTCGACGTCAAAGGCAAGATTGCGAAGACCAACGACGACGATCACAGCGTTTTCCACTTTTCCGAAGCGCAGTTGCTCGCGCTGCCCGTGCATACCATTTCGACGTCGACGACATGGACGGCAAAATCCACCTTCACGGGACCGCTGCTCGCGGATATCCTGAAGACCGTGGGCGCATACGGCGATCAGATCGAAATCCATACACTGGATGACTACACGTACACTGTCCCCGTGTCGGACACGAACCGCTACGGCGTGATCGTCGCGTACAGCATGAACGGCAAGCGCCTGCAGGTCAGCGACTTCGGGCCGCTGTTTCTCATCTATCCGCGCGACCAGTTTCCCGGCGAGCTGGCGGGGGCGTCGGCGGACGCGAAATTCGTATGGCAGATCAAGGCACTCATCGTCAAATAGGACGGCGCCCGCTGCGCCGTGTGGTGCTCGTCGTCATCTGGATCGCCGCGCTCGCGGCGCCGACTGCGGCGATCAGCTATCTGCTGTACTCGGCCCTTCTCAATCCGCGCGCAACCCAGCAGCTGACAGGCACTTACGACGGCTTCTATTGGGACGCGGCGCAACTCCAGATTGCCTACGCGCGGCTCGAAAGCCAGCTGCTGCAGTACCAGACGGGCGCCGATAGCGACTATCAGCGGCTCATGCTGCACTTCCAGGTGCTGCAATCGAAGCTGCGCGTGATGGCGGGCTCGACGCAGCGCCTCGCCGCGCAGACGGAAGCCGTGCAGCGCCAGCAGGAAGAGATCGCGGGACTCTCGGAGATGCTGGTCGCGATGCAGCCTTCGCTCGACGCGCTGCCCAATTCGCCCGCGCTCGCGTCGCAGATGGTCGAAGAACTGCGCAAGCACTGGAAGGAAGTCAACGATCTCGCGCTGAGCCGCCGCAACGTCGACTTGCAGGACCGCGAGGCGATGAATTCGGATTTCATCGCGAAGCGCCGGATGCTGTTCGCGGGCGGGCTGGTGCTGCTGTTGCTGTCGGCGGCGGCGACTTCGCTGCTGGTGGTGAACGGCCGGCGCCGGACCAAGCTGATCCTCCAGCAGCACGCGGCGCTCGATGCCGAGCATCAGGCCAGCCGCGCCGCGCGCGAGGCGAGCCTCGCCAAGGACGCGTTCCTCGGCATGATCAGTCATGAGTTGCGCACGCCGCTGCATGCGATCGTCTCGTCGATCGAACTGCTCGGCTTCAACTTTCACTCCGACGCAGACCGCAAGGTGATCCAGCGGCTGGAGACGGCTGCGCGCCATCTCGAAGCGCAGATGAGGGATCTGACCGACTATGCGCGCCTGGGCGCCGGCAAGCTGGAATTGCGCAACGAGCATTTCGATCCGCGCGAACTGCTGACCTCGATCGTCGACGAGCACGAGCCGTTCGCGCGGGCCAAGGGTCTCGTGTTCGAAGGCAGCGCGAGCGGCCGGGCGGGACTCGTCGATTCCGATCCGCACCGCATCCGGCAGATCGTCAACAACCTCGTGACCAACGGCATTCGCTATACGGAGCGCGGCACCGTCACGCTGCATTTCGACCAGCGTGACGACGCGCTGGCCATCGTCGTCACCGACACGGGCGCGGGCGTGCCCGACAAGCAGATTCCGCTGATCTTCAAGGAGTTCACGCAACTCGACGCATCGCGCACGCGCCGCTTCGAAGGCGCGGGGATGGGGCTCGCAATCGTACAGGGTCTGGTCGATCTGTTCGGCGGGACCATCGGTGTCGAAAGCGAAGTGGGCAAGGGCACACGCTTCACGGTGACGATCCCCGTGAAGCCGGTCGCCGCGCCCGCCGGTGCGTCCGTCGCGGCGCATCCGGCGCACGGCGAAGGGCGTCCGCGGGTGCTGATCGTCGACGACAACCAGCTGATTCGCGAGTCGCTGTGCGAAATGCTCGAACACATGGGATGCGATGCGGCCGCCGTCGCCAATGCCGACGACGCGCATGCATGGCTCGCCGCGCGGCAATGCGATCTGGTGTTGCTCGATCTGCACATGCCCGACAAGGACGGCTACGCGTTCATGACCGAATATGCGCAGAAGGCGCAAAGGCCGGGCGGGGCGGCGCGCACGCCCGTGATCGCCGTGAGTGCGTACGCGCCCGAGAGCGGCGCGCGCACGGAGGGAGATGAGTTTTTCGACAGCCTGACCAAGCCCGTCCACTACGAGGTGCTGCGCGACGCCGTGCAGCGGGCGCTGGCGGCGCGGCACCGCGCGTCCGTCGCGGGCTGACTGGCGAGCCCGCGCGTGCGTGAGGCGGCGACTTAAGCGCGGCTCAGACGCTTGGACAGATCGGCGACGAGAATCGCCATGCGTGCGGGCTTCTCGTAACAGGCCACGTCGTAGTTGCGCACGATATCGCTGATTTCCGACTCGCTCGCCTTGCCCGTCAGCAGTTCGCCCGTCAGCACGAAGATGGGTGCATCTGGATTCTCCGACGCGCGCACGGCGCGGATCGCTTCCGCCGACGTCTGCGGGCCGAACAGCCAGTCGATCACCACGCCGTCGAACACCTGCGTCTGCAGCGTTTCGGCGAATGCCGCGAGCCCGTAGATCGCGATAGCCGCGAAGCCGCTGCGTTCGAGATAGTCGCGCAGATTGTCGGCGGACGCCTGATCATCGTCGACGACGGCGATCAGCGGCTTGTCGGTTTCAGCGCGGCGCGGATAGATCTCGATCTTGTGGACTTCATAGGCGTTCTGATAGAGCGCGCCGTCGTGCCGCACGACACGCCACTGGTCGAGCTTCGACCAGGCGATGAATTCCGGCCGGCTGCCTGCTTCGATCGGCGCGCCGATCCACGCGGTGCACGCCAGCTCAATTCCGCCGATCGCGAACACCGCCTCCTGCGCGGTGGCGCCGACCATGCCGGGATCGAGCGATTGCGCGCCGAACAGCTGCGCCGCCGGCTCGCCAAATACCTCGGCGACCTTCTTGATCTGCGAGAGCGTCCACGGGCTGTTGCCGCGCAGCTTGCGGTGGCCCTGCGAGAAACTCAAATCGAGGATCCGGCAAAGCTCGCTGGTTTGCTGACGCTTGCCGATGCCGTGACGGCTCATCAACTCGCGCACGCGTTCGGCGACGGCGAGCGAGTCGGTTGAGGTGGCTTCGTTGGACATGCGCGGAGTGTGTGTCGGTATAAATAGTTGTATATGACGCGGTGTCGTGACGGCGGCGCGGTGCCGCGCGACACGCCGGCTGAGCGTGCTGCCCTCGCAGGACCGCAACTGTACCGCAAGACTTCGGGCGCGCCTGGTGTCGCGCCTTATCCGCATTGCTCGAGCTTTTTTCGATGAACCTGCCGATTCTAATGAGTTCGACCGCCTCACGCGAATGAGGCGGTGTTCGCGCTATGCGAAGACTGTCTATTTTAGCGGTGAAGTATATGCAGATCGCATGAAATTAATCGGTAAGACTTTGGATTTTGCCTGGTTTTTGCGTCGAGTCATCAACCGTGTGGGGATTGACGCGGGCGCGGCGCTTCGCGCGACGGCGGCTTTTCTGGCTGGGATTGCGGCGCGCGGGCGGGCCTGAGAAGATGCTGTCCCTCGACACGGCCTCGGCGCCCTATCTTTCTCGCATTCCCGATGACGACCACCTATCCGCTGCACGCCAATCTGAGCCCGGCTGACACGCCGTTTCCCGATCAAGCCGACGTCGTGATTGCGGGCGCGGGCATCATGGGGTGCGCGGCGGCGTACTACCTGGCGCGTCGCGGCGTGAAGGCGGTGGTGCTGGACAAGTCGCGCATCGCGGGGCAGCAATCGACGCGCGCGTGGGGTTTCGTGCGCCAGCAGGGCCGCGAGGCCGCCGAAGTGCCGTTGATGATGGCGGGCATGCGGATCTGGGAGCGGCTCGAACGGGAGCTGGATTTCGATCTCGAATGGCGGCAGGGCGGATGTCTGTACGTGGCGGACAAGGAGGAAGACTGGACTTCGTTCCAGCAGTGGATGGATGTCGCGAAGCAGTACGGACTGGATACGCGGGTGCTCGACCGCGCGCAGATCGACCAGCAGGTGCGGGGCATGCAGGGCAAGGTGCTGGGCGGGCTGTATACGCCGAGCGACGGCCAGGCCGAGCCGCGCCGCGCGGCGGCGGCTTTCGCGGCACGGGCGATCGAAGCGGGTGCGCGGTTTTTCGAGGGTTGTGGCGTGATCGGGATAGAACGGGGCGCGGGCGCCGTGACGGGGGTCATTACCGAGCGCGGCACGATCCGCACGCGGCAGGTGATTTGCGCTGCGGGCGCGAGTAGCTGGCGGTTGCTCGATACGCTGGGTATTGTTTTGCCGCAGCAAGCCGTGCGTGGGACGTGCATGCGGACGAATCCGTTGCCGGCGATTACTGCTTCCACATTCTGGGGGCATGGGCTTGGGATTCGGCAGCGTGCGAATGGCGCGATCAATCTCGCTGACGACATGCAGGTCGATGTCGATATGACGTTTGGGCATTTTCGGGCGCTCAAGTGGTTCTTGCCCGAGCTTTGGGCGCAGCGCGAGAAGTTCAGCTTTCATTTGAATGGCGCGTTCGTGCGTGATTTGCGCGAGCGTGTGCCGGGGTTTTTGTCTGCTGACGAGCGGGTGTTGCATCCGCGCGATCCGAATCCGCAGCCGAATCGTGCGCATGCGCCGCGGGCTTTGCGGAAGCTGCGTGAGTTGTTTCCGGCTTTGAAGGATGCGCAGGTGGTTGAGTCGTGGGCTGGGTTGATCGATGTGTTGCCGGATGGGATTCCGGTGCTCGATGCTGCTTCTCAGGCGCAGGGCCTGTTGGTCGCTACCGGGTTTTGTGGGCATGGCTTCGCCATGGGGCCCATTGTTGGGCGGCTTATGGCTGAGTGGATCGTTGATGGGCAGCCTTCTATTGATCTTTCTGCGTTTCGGTTGCAGAGGTTTTTTGATGGGACGATGCAGAGGCCTCGGAGTATGTTGTGATTTTTTGTTGTTGTCTGCCGATGGTTGGAGGGGGTTTTTCGCTGGCGTCCGCGATTTGACTCTGCGCTGGCATCCGCGTTACGTTATCTAGCTTCACGCGTCGCCCCTGTGCGGGGCGGCACCTACTTTTCTTTGC